>NZ_CAUVXP010000139.1:0-15381 GCF_963555955.1 Protofrankia sp. Cas3 | reverse complement strand
TGCTCACCACCACAGTCGTCAGCTAAGGCAGCTCGGGGTGGCTTGAAGCCTCCGACCCGTCGGGCGGCTTCGAGGGGCCACAAAACCCTCATCTCCCACGCAGCACCGCTGAAGGTAAGGTTTACCTACCCATCACCCTTCCCTTCAGCGCTCGTGGCGCACTCAAAAATCAAGTTAAGGGCGACCGGCAATAGGGGACGCGGCGTCGCGGGGCTGACAGACCCTGGTCCGGTCGATGGTCACCCACCGGCCGGACCGGGCGCTCCAATAGCGACCCGAGGACTTCGGCCTCCGGCGATGCGCCAGAACCACGATCGCATCGCCTTTGGCCAGCGACCCGAGGACTTCGGCCTCCGGCGATGCGCCAGAACCACGATCGCATCGCCGGAGCCGGTATTACTCGGCCGGGTAGGGCAGGTTCGGGACGTCAAAGCAATTGGTATCCAAATCCTTACCCTGTGTAACCCAGCCTCCCTTCCCGCCATTCGCCGAGTCCTGCCACCGGACGACCTCGATGCAGTTGTGATCGTTCGGCGGAGGGGTGGGACTCTTCGTGAAGTTGCGCGGAGCGAGCAGGCCGTCACCGTTGTAGTCCTGCGGTTGGTTCATGAAACTTTCGACGCACACGCGGGTGAGGTTGGCGCCGCAGGACTTCATCGCATCGGTGAGCCACGCGGCGGACGCATAGCCCTCAAGCGTCCACATGTTCAGCTGGCCCTCGCGCGCAGGCTGGTACTTCGTCATTGCCTCGCGGAACTTTGCCACGGCCGGGTTGTTCGTGTCGTTGTAGTTGCGGGTCCAGCTGGTCGCGTAGGTGGCGTTCCGGCAGCCCGACGTATCCGCGAACGTCTTACCGAAGGTGTCGGTCCACCCCTGCGACGTGGTCACCTTCGCCTTGACCGTGAACCCCTGCGCCTGCATCGACTTACACAGGGACAGGTTGCCGTTGTCCTCCATCGCATCAAAGATCACGTCAACCCCGCGCGCCCTCATGTCCAGCACAGCGGCGTCGAAGTTCGGCAGCCCGAAATTGATCTCCTTTTCGACGACCGTGTACCCCTCGCGACGCAGACCGTCAGCGACCGACTTCGCATACCGCTGGGAAGGCGCAATGTTGTAGTACACGACCCCCGCGGTCGTGGTGCTCAGGTTCTCCTTGAGCCACCGGTAGTTCTCCGTGCCCGCATAGAGCGTGCCGCCGTAGCCGGGCCGGCTGCCGTCCCGCGGGTAGTAACTACCGTAGAGAGAGTAAAGGTGGGGATACTGGTCGTAGGCGTTGTTGATCGGCTGGCCGCCGATGTCCGGTACGCCCTTGGAGTTGAGGTACGGCGCTCCGTCATAGTTGAACGCCGCCACCCCGGCCAACGCGAAGACCTTCTGGTCGTCGACGAGCTTGCGCACGCACGCTGCGTTGTCCGGCCCGCTACCATGGTCATCGCACTGGACGAACGTCACCTTGCGGCCGTTCACGCCGCCGGCCGCGTTGAGCGCGTCGAAGTACGCCTTGGCCCCGTATAGGGAGCCGGAGAATGTCGTCGGCCCCAGCGGACTCGTCAGACCGATAATGGTACCGACCTTGATATCGTTCGCGGTCACACCGATGTCCGACGCGGGGTTCGCGCCACCCCCCTGGGATGGGCTGCTGGGCGGCGTGCCCTGGTTACTCACCCTGCTTCCGCAGGCCGCAAGCACGAGGACGGACAGTGCGGCTGTGACGACGAGCGACCTCGCTCGTATGGGCATTACTCTCCCCCGGGATCGTTGGTTCCCCCAGACGCTATTGCGCATGCTGGGATTCTGCGCGTCGTCCTTCCGACACCGAACGCCGCATGACGCCGGGGCCGGTTCAGAACCGTCCCGCGGGGCCTGGCCAGGCCCCGGCCGTTGTCATCACAGCAATCAACGCTACGGTCTGGCCGCCACTGCCACCGCCCCCGCCACACCAACCTTCATGATCATATTTCTTGGTCAACCACCGTGGCCCGTCCGAAACCGCCGCCACCACCGTCGGCGCGACACCGGCGCGATGGGCTGAGCCGATACCAGCACCTGACCGTCCTCCGCGAAAACATCATTCCCGCTGTCCCCGGACTCGCCGTTTCTGGACTCGCCATCGCTGAAGGCGGTACCGGACGCGGTACGTGGCGCAACGAGGCCAGCCGCAACCGAGCCAGCACCGTTGAGACCGGGCGTGGGTGTGCTGGTAGACAGCAGCGTCACCGTAGAGGACAACTGATCACGTTCGACGGTCGATCCGGGCGCGACAGGCAACGCTTCGACGACCGTAGGTACAACCACAGTAGGAACGATGATGGTAGGCACAACCACGGAAGGAACAACGTCGGTCGGCTCCGGCAACGCTTCGGCCCCTGTGGCGACCGGCTCTGTGGCCACCTCCGCAACCGGCGGGGCGGCCACCTCCGCAACCGGCGGGGCGGCCACCTCCGCAACCGCCGGGGCAGCCGGCTCCGCAACCGCCGGGGCGGCCCGCTCTGCAACCGGCGGGGCGGCCCGCTCTGCAACCGGCGGGGCGGCCCGCTCTGCAACCGAACCGTCGACGACCTGCCCGTTGGACGTGGTACGGACGGTTTTCGTCCTGACCGACACCTTCCGAGGTGGCTTCGGCGTCGAAGGCAGGACGGCCTGCGGTGGCTCGTCGACCGACACCGGCTCGGCCAGCACGGGTTCAGCCAGCGCAGGTTCAGCCAGCGACGACTGCGCTGCTGGCTGTCCAGGAGCGTCAGTCGCCGATGAGCCGGACTTCTTGCGGGGCGCCCGGGGCGGCCTCGCCGCCCGCTTCGGTTCGGGCTTCGCCGGCACTGCGCTGTCAGCCCCGTCCCGGGGCGCGGGAACCGTCCGTGCATCCGGTTTCGCCGCGGTGCCAGCGACGACCTGTGCCTCGTCGGTCTCCCGGGTCACCCGCTGGGAGGGTAGAGCCTCAGCCTGCGCAGGCTCGTCCTCCGGCGACCGCACGGGTGGCTGGGCCGGCACGGGTGGCTGGGCCGGCACGGGTGGCTGGGCCGGCACGGGTGGCTGGGCCGGCACGGGCTTCGGGTAGGCATCGTGCTGCGGCAACAACCTGTTCACAATGCGCCCGCTCGGGCCGGGCCCGCGGTGCAGGCGCCCATTGTCCGACAGTCGGCGGCAGACCTGGTTCACGGTCTGGCGGCGAAGCTCAAGCGCTTCCGCCAACTGTCCGTCGTCCAGGCCGGCCGGAACCTTTGCCAGCCGCTCAAGAATGCGGTCCGCGACAGTAGTCACAAACCCGGACGCTATACGCCATCCAAAATCGGCTTGCAAGCGGGGTGGGTCAACTTCGGCACCTGTCGTCCGTCCGTGGTGACTCTGGCGCTCCGTGCGAGCGGTTGAGGCGTGTCCCGTGGTGGTTTGGTGATCTGACCGCCTTCGCGTGTTACCCGCGGTCCATCCCGGGAATATGCACCGATGACACCGAACGACGGCAAGCCACTGATCCAACATCCATTGATCAAGAATCCATTGATCCAACCGGGAGGCGACGATGACGCAGCTGATGCCGGACGGCGACATCGACAGCGTCGACGTCGGTTACATCAACACCTATGGCGGTCCGCTCGAGCAGTCCGAGAGTCTCGACAGCGACGGCCTCGGCTCGACCGACCGGGGGCATGACCCGCTCGACGACGGCTGGGATCCGCCCGATCGCTTCGGCCCCGGCGAGCGCTTCGGGACGACCGCAGCGGAGCAGCGTGCGGGTGAGTCCCTGGACTCGTTGCTCTCCCAGGAGCAGCCCGATCCGGATCCCTATGCCGAGGCGGCACGGTTGGAGTCAGGCGACGTCCTGGAGTCCGATGTCTATGCCCCATACGACCCGCCGGGTGGGCGCGGGCTGGAAGCTGACGGCGTCGCGGACGCCTCGCCGCCGCTGCTGGCTGATGACGAGGGCGTGCGGAACGTCACAACCGGCGAGCTCATCGCACACGGTCCGATCGGCGGACGCTGCCGCGGTCGTGAGGACTCTCCGTATGTCGGCGCACCCGAGGAGGAAGCGGTACGGGTCCACGACGAAGAATGATCAAATAGCGCCGCTGCCGCCCGCCGGTCTGCACGCCGCGGGCGGAGGCGTCATGCTGACCAGATGGCCGCCGACGACCAGGCTCCCGACGATGCGCCTCCGCCAGACAAGGCCTCGGCGGACAAGGCCCCGACGGACAAGGCCCCGCAGAGCGACGCCCCCGGCTATGAGGGGCTGGCGACCTTCTGCCACCGGCCGTGGCTGCCGGCGCCGACAGACCTCGCGGCCCGTCGCCCAGACGTCGCCGTGGTCGGCGCGCCGTTCGACATCGCGACCACCAACCGGCCGGGCGCGCGTTTCGGCCCGCGGGCCCTGCGCGCGCTCGCCTACGAGCCCGGCACCTATCACCTCGATCTCGGCGTTGAGATCTTCGATTGGCTCGACGTCGTGGACGCCGGCGACGCCCACTGCCCGCACGGGCAGACCGAGGCGTCCCACCGCAACATCCGCGCGAAGGTCGGCGCCGTGGCCGGGCTCGGGATCGTGCCGGTCATCATCGGCGGAGACCATTCGATCACCTGGCCGGCGGCGTCCGGGGTTGCCGATGCCGTCGGCTGGGGGGAACTCGGTCTGCTGCACTTCGACGCGCACGCCGACGCCGCGCACATCATCGACGGCAACCTCGCCTCGCACGGGACACCCATGCGCCGGCTGATCGAGTCCGGAGCCGTACGGGGGCGCAACTTCGTCCAGGTCGGCCTACGTGGCTACTGGCCGCCGGCGGATGTGTTCGCCTGGATGCGCGAACAGGGCATGCGGTGGCACCTGATGCACGAGATCTGGGACCGCGGATCACGCGCGGTTGTCACCGACGCGATCGCCCAGGCTGTGGACGGGTGCCGCGCGCTCTATCTGTCAGTGGACATCGACGTGCTCGACCCCGGCTTCGCACCGGGTACCGGCACTCCCGAACCAGGCGGCATGACACCCGCGGACCTGCTGCGCGCCGTCCGTCAGATCACGCTGGACACCCCGCTGGTCGCGGCGGACATCGTTGAGGTCTCGCCCCCCTACGACCACGCCGAGAACACCGTCAACAACGCCCATCGGGTCGCGATGGAGATCTTCGCCGCCCTGGCCCATCGTCGGCGCACCGCCGCCGGTGGCGTGCCCGACCTGCCCGGCCGCGACCCACGCGCCACGACGTAAAACGTCACGCATTGTGCTGGCAGACCAGAGGGCCAGCACAATCAGGGGTTCATGCGGAGTGCTACCGAGGACCCCCTGTTGGGCAGGGCAACCGCTTTTGGGAACATAAGGGACAGTACGGTCCGGTACTCTCCCGCAGACTCCCCCTAGAGGGCCAAAGGGCGCGCGACGATCGTCAGATCGCGCGCCCGCAGGCCGCAGTCCCCGGAGAACTTGAGGTGGCGCCCATGCAGGGACGGCAGCCCCGGCGAGCAACGAGCCGTCGTTCGTTCCTGCGCGGATCGATCGGCGCGGCCGCGGCGACCGGGCTGTCGGCGCTGGTCGCGGCATGTTCGGATTCGTCCACCGGCAAGGTCACCGACCAGCGGCTGCCCAAACCCAGCCCGGGCAACCCGGTGCTATGGCCCATCAGCGGGGACAACCGGCCCATCGCGGGTAGCCTGCAGCCGGAACGCGACCGAACCCTCAAGATCTTCAACTGGCCCGACTACATCGACCCGCAGGCGCTGAAGTCCTTCCGTGACTCGACGGGTGTGACCGTCGACGTGACGACCTTCAGCGACAACCGCGTGGCGCTGGAGGCAATCGCGGCCGGCACCGTCGACTACGACATCTACCTGCCAAGCTACGACCAGCTCCCCAGGCTGGTCGGCAACGGCCATCTACGACCGCTGAACCACAGCTACATCCCGAACATCAGCCAGGTGTGGCCGGACTTCTCCAATCCCTTCTACGACCTGCAGTGGCGCTACACCGTGCCGTACACCGTCTACAACACGGGCATCGCCTGGCGGTCGGACATCATTACCGAGGACATCAGCGCAAGGGACAACCCGTTCGACGTCTTCTGGGACGGCCGGTACCGCGACAAGATTTCCGTGATCAACGACTATCGCGCCGTGATGGGCATGGTCCTGCTGCGCAACGGTCTCGACCTGAACACCGACCGAAACGATGATCTCGATCTCGTCCGGACCCAACTGGCCGACATGATCCGCGCGACCCGGCCCAAAGCGACGATCACCAACTACCGGGACCTGCCCGGCGGGCACTTCCCCATTGTCCAGGCATGGTCGGGAGACGTGATCAACGCCCGGAACTACCTGGCCAAGGATGCCGACCCGAACATCCTGCGTTACTGGTCCCCGACCGACGCCCGCCACCAGGCGGACAACGATCTGATGGTGATCCTTCGGGCCGGCAAAAGCCCGGTAGCCGCGCACATGTTCCTCAACCACATGCTCGACTTCGGCGTCGTACTGGGTAACTTCGCGGCGATTGGATACCAGCCGCCGCAGAATCGCATCACCTCTGCCGGACTCGTCGGACAGGGATTCCTCCCAGCAAGCCTGGCGAGCGCGGTTGTGGAACCGACGTACTTCGCCACCGGCCAGCGTATTCTGGAGCTGGACCCTGACACCGACCGACGCTGGCGGTCGATCTGGGACGAATTCCGCACCAGCACCTGACAGCGCGGGCCGGAACTCAGCGCGTAGCCGCCGGGCGGCGGCCGAGGGCGTAGCAGGCGATCGCCGCGGCCGCGGCGACATTGAGCGAATCCACCCCGTTCGCCATCGGGATCCGCACCCGGGTGGTGGCCGCGTCCAGGGCCGTCCGCGTGAGCCCTGGGCCTTCCGAGCCGAGGAGCAGGGCCAGCCGGTCGTCCGCTCCCGGCGTCACCGTCAGCTCGTCGAGCGCCACAGCATCCGGAGACGGAGTGAGCGCGCACACCGCGAACCCACGTTCCACCAGCAACGACAGCGCCGCCGGCCATGGATCGAGGCGGGCGTAGGGGACCGCGAACACCTCTCCCATCGACACCCGCACCGACCGTCGGTACAGGGGATCGGCACACCGCGGACTGAGCAGGACTGCGTCCATGCCGAGCCCGGCCGCCGATCGGAAGATCGCCCCAAGGTTGGTGTGGCTCACCACGTCCTCACAGACGAGCACCCGGCTCGCCGTGGCCAGGACATCCGCCACGGGGATCAGCGGACGGCGGCCCATCGAGGCGAGCGCCCCGCGATGCACCTCGAACCCGGTGATTGCGGCGAGCACATCCGGACCGGCGAGGTAGACCGGGACATCCGGATCGAGATCGGCCGGTACCAGCGCGAGCTTTGACGGTCCGACCAGCAACGAACGCGGTCGGTGGCCGGCGCGCCGGGCCCGTTCGATGACCAGTTCACCCTCGGCGATGAACAGCCCCTCGGCGGGCTCCCGCCGTCGACGCAGAGCCACATCGGTCAACCCGACATAGTCGCGGACCCGAACATCGGCCGGATCGATGATCTCCACAATACCCAAACCAACCACCGCCCGTCCCCATCGTCTCGCATCCCACCATGCCTCTCCCCCGTGGCCTCTCCCCCCGTGCAGCGGCACCCGGGTGCGCGCTGTTCACGCAATGGTCTATCCTTGGGCCAATCGTCTGCGAGTGATAGGCCGCCGGCTACACGGTGTATCGTCCGCAACACAACGTATCGCCTGCAACACGGCGCATCACCCGCAACACAGCATCTACATCTACATCGAAGCGCACGGAGCGTGTTTCTTCTGTTCTCGGTCCGACTTCCGTCGCGACCGCACGTCCGCCTGACAAGTCGCCCTTGGAGAAGGAAGCCCCCCTGTGGCTGTCATGAGCTCCATCGCCGAGCTGGTGCCCGATCGGGCATTCGCAACCGCGATCGCCCTGGCACACCGTCGTTTCGAACCGATACTCGGTCGGATTGGAACGTTCGTGGCCCCCACCAGACGGCCCTGGACGTAGGGGCCTGGTACGGCCCATGGACCCATTGGTTATCGAGGCGCGCCCGTTGCGTCACGACCGTGGAACCCAATCCCGACCTGGCAGCGTTCATCGCCCGCACCAGCCGGCCGAATGTCACGGTGGTGGCAAAGGCTGCATCCGATGCCGACGGCTTTGCGGAGTTGTGGCTCCCGCCCGGGGGGCGGGGTACCGAGGGCCGGGCCTCGCTGATCCCCCGACCCGACGGCAGCAGCGTGAAAATCGAGACGATCCGTCTTGACACGCTCGACCTCGAGGACGTCGGCCTGGTGAAAATCGATGTGGAGGGGCATGAGCTGTCGGCGCTGAAGGGTGCGGAGGGAATCGTCAACCGCTGGCGTCCCGCCCTCATCATCGAAGTCGAAGATAACCGGAGCCCTGCCAGCGCAACCGTGGAACTGCTCCAAAGCTGGAATTACGAGGGCTCGTTCCTTCAGAACGGGAAAATGCGCCCGCTGGCCGGATTCGATCTCGGCGCCCACCAGCGGGCGATGGCGCGGGTGGCGCAGCGCGGATACCTTCATGCAGTAGCGACCGGAAGCGGCCGGCGATACGTCAACACGATTCTGTTCCTACCCGTCCGATAAGAGCCTGTATTGGATCGCGCGTTCGAACCGGCGGCCATGACCGCACGGCGCATCCCGCCACCCGTCGACCTGCTGGTGCGCGGCGCCGACATGGTCGTGACGGTCGACGACCAGCGCCGCGAGCTGCCCGGCGGCTGGGTCGCGGTGTCAGCCGGCCTGGTCAGCGCCGTCGGTACGTCCACCGACCCGCTCCCGGCGGCTCGTCGCACCCTGGACGCGAGCGGCTGTCTGGTCACCCCCGGTCTGATCAACACCCATCATCACCTCTTCCAGAACCTCACCCGGTCGTTCGCACCGTCGGTGTCCGGGACGCTGTTCACCTGGCTACGCACGCTCTACCCGCTGTGGGCACGCCTCGATGAAGAGGCGGTGCACGTCTCCGCCTACGTCGGCCTGACCGAGCTGGCGCTCGGCGGCTGCACAACCACCACCGACCACATGTACGTCCACCCGCGCGGCGCCGGGGACCTGATCTCCGCCGAGATAGCCGCGGCCCGCACGCTGGGGATGCGGTTCCACCCGACGCGGGGGTCGATGTCACTGTCGGTGAAGGACGGCGGCCTACCGCCGGACTCCGTCGTCCAGGATCCCGACGAGATCCTCGCGGATTCGGCGGCCCTTGTCGCCGCCCATCACGACCCCGCCCACGGTGCGATGCTCCGCATCGCGCTGGCGCCCTGCTCACCCTTCTCGGTCAGCCCCGAGCTGATGCGGGCCACCGCCGAGCTCGCCGAACGTCTCGACGTGCGGCTGCACACCCATCTCGCCGAGGACCCGCAGGAGGACGACTACTGCCTGGCGACCTACGGCCGGCGTCCGATCGAGCACTTCGACGACGTCGGCTGGGGCGGTGACCGGGCCTGGGTCGCCCACTGCATCTGCCCGAACCCGGCCGAAGTCGCCCGGCTGGGCCGGTGGGGAACCGGGGTCGCGCACTGCCCGAGCAGCAACATGATCCTCGGTGGTGGGCTGGCGCCGGTCGCGCAGCTGCGGGCGGCCGGTGTGCCGGTCGGGCTCGGCTGCGACGGCTCGTCCTCGGCGGACGCGGCGTCGCTGTGGCTGGAGGCCCGCACTGCGATGCTGCTCGGACGGTTGCGCGGCGGGGCGGCGGCGATGTCCGCCCGGGATGCCCTTGAGATCGCCACCCGTGGCGGCGCGGGCTGCCTCGGGCGGGCCGGCGAGATCGGTGAGCTCTCCGTCGGCGCGGTCGGTGATCTGGTGGCCTGGCCGCTGGACGGGATCAGCTTTGCCGGGGCCCTGACCGACCCGGTGGAGGCGTGGCTGCGCTGCGGACCGGTCGCCGCCCGGCACACCGTGGTCGCCGGCACGCCGGTGGTGTGCGATGGCCGGCCCGTCCACCCCGATCTCGACGAGATGCTGCGCCGCCACCGCGTAATCGCCGCACGCATCCAGGGGCCGCGGTAAGGGCGCTGTGCCCTCCTGCGCACGACGGCGCACGACGGCGCACGATCGACCTGCGATGATCGGCCCGATAGGACCGACTTCGGAACCGTCCCCACCACGGCCAGGAGCGACGATGGCGACCGAGCCCACATCCATCGAGAACTATCTGATCGACATGGACGGCGTGCTGATGCACGAATCCCAGCCTGTCCCGGGCGCGGACGCGTTCCTGCACGCGGTCACGGACGCGGGGCTGGGCTATCTCGTCCTCACCAATAACTCGATCTTCACTGCCCGCGACCTTCAGGTCCGACTGCGTGATGCCGGGCTGGCGATCCCGACCGAGCGGATCTGGACCTCCGCGCTGGCCACCGCGCAGTTCCTGCACTCGCAGCGCCCCGGCGGCACCGCGCACGCCGTCGGTGAGGCCGGCCTGACCACGGCGCTGCACGACATCGGCTATGTACTGACCGACCGATCACCGGAGTACGTCGTCCTCGGCGAGACCCGGACGTACAGCTTCGAGGCGATCACCCGCGCGATCCGACTGGTCCGGGACGGAGCCCGGTTCATCGCGACGAACCCGGACCCGACCGGACCGTCCACCGAAGGTCTCCTCCCGGCCACCGGCGCCGTCGCAGCTCTGATCACCAAGGCCACCGGGGTGGTCCCGTACTTCGTCGGCAAGCCGAACCCGTTGATGATGCGCAGCGCGCTCAACACCCTCCAGGCACACAGCGAGACCACCGTCATGATCGGCGACCGGATGGACACCGACGTGATCTCCGGCCTGGAAGCCGGCATGGAGACAGTCCTGGTCCTGTCCGGCATCACGTCCGCGGCCGACATCGACCGGTTTCCCTACCGTCCGACGCTGGTGCTGGAGAGCATCGCCCGACTTCCGGTCGGCGTGCGCCCCGGGCAGGTGACCATACCCACGCAGCCGCTGGCCGGCGTCACCGAGTAGCACTTCGGTCACCGGTTCTCCCCGATACCATGCCCGCACGCGGGGCATCGAGGATGACAGCCAAGCCGGGCCGATCAGCCTCGGAACCGCTGGGCTCGTCAACGCTGACGAACGTGCCCCGCTGATGGTCAGAAAGAGGCCGGCGGTTCATCGTCGCGGCCGGTCGCGGCCGGCGACAGCGAAGCGGTAGGTCAAAATGGTCGCTATAACGGCCGCTTCCACCTCCTGTCGGACGACATTCGGCCGAACGGTAGGTGGTTCCGGTCATCAGGACGGCCTCAACGACCTACGCACCCCGGCCCCGCTCCTTGATCCGCACCCCCACCGGGGTGGCCTCCGGCCTTGCGATCAGAGCAAGATCACAGCCACTAACGTGTCACAAGGGCCAGGCTGCTCTGTTGGCCCACGAGGCGGAGGCGGTGCGCTGTGACGAGTGGTCTGGGACCGGGTAACTGGAACGCCGCTTTCCCAACGCCGCTACACCACATCGTAGACGACACGACACGGGCCGCCGATGTGCAGCTCTACCTGAAACGAGACGATCTAGCGCTCGCAGACGTGCCGGGCAACAAGTATCGCAAGCTCAAGTACAACATGTCAGCAGCTATGTCGGCGGATTACCCAAAGCTGTTGACCTTCGGTGGGGCGTACTCCAACCTGCTACGAGCAGTAGCGGCTATCGGGCAGGCAGCAGACCTGCCCACCATCGGCATTGTCCGAGGTGAGGAACACCACCCGCCGAACCGCTCACTGCAGTTCTGCCTGGATCACGGAATGGAACTGGCCTACATCACGCGCGAGAAATACCGTCAGAAGACAAGTCCCGAGTTCCTTGCGGGACTAGCTGACACCTACGGCGAGTTCTACCTGCTCCCCGAAGGCGCGAGCAACACGCTGGCGGTACGCGGATGCGCCGAGCTGGTCGATGAAATCGATATCCACTGTGACTACATCACCTGCGCTGTCGGCACCGGCGCCACGATGGCCGGCATCGTTTATGGACTGGACGGTAAGGCTCAGGTTGTCGGCTTCTCGTCGTTGAAGGGCGGCAGCTTCCTTGCGGATGACGTAAGGGGTTTACTCGCCGCCGTCGGCAAAGAGCACCTGTCGAACTGGTGGATTGAGACCGACTTCCACTTCGGCGGCTATGCCACGCGCAAACCTGAGCTCAACGAGTTCATGGACTGGTTCGAGGCGACGCATCACATCACGCTCGACTGGGTGTATGAAGCCAAGATGCTCTTTGGCGTGTACGCCCTGATGGCCGCAGGCACGTTCCCGTCCAGCTCAACTGTCGCGGCCGTGATCGCTGGCGGCCCGGAGCCGGATTAGCTCTCCACGAAGCTCTGCTGCGCCCGGCCCCACAGCCAGCCATCCTTGATCACGACGCCATCGCCGCCGTCAGGGCGCAGGACGGACCGGATTGTCGGGTCGGTACCGTGTGCGCGTGGTGGTTGATCGGGGCCACTCGACACCCGTAGGGCCAGCGGTGCGACCACCTGCTGGTGCTGGCACCGGACGGCCACCTCGCCTACGCGGGTCCGCGGGCCGACATCCGGAAAAATCCGTTGCGCTGGTCGGAGGACGGTGGCATCACTGGCGTCATGAGGGACTACCAGCCGATGGACAGCTTCGGCGAGGACGCCGCGGACGTGTACGACACCGAACCCCGGGGCGACGAGCCGTCCACGGTCGCGCTCCTGTATGAGCTGGCACGCGGAGGGCCCGCTCTCGAACTCGCGATCGGTACCGGACGCATCGCGCTTCCCCTGGCCGCAACGGGCATCCAGGTCGACGGTGTCGACCTCTCGCCCTCGATGGTCGGCAAGCTTCGCGCCAAGCCGGGCGGCGAGAACCTGTCGATCACGATGGGTGACTTCGCTGACGTGCCGGTCGAGGGCACCTACAGGCTGATCTTCATCGTGTTCAACACGCTGTTCAACCTCCTGACCCAGGAGGACCAGATCCGCTGCTTCGAGAACGTGGCCAGCCACCTCACTACCGACGGGCTCTTCGTCGTCGAGGCGTTCGTCCCGAGCTTCCTGAGCCGGCTTCGGGACGACCAGTACGTGGACGCCGAGCACATCGGTGTCGACCAGGTCCGATTCGACGTAGGGCGCCACGACCCGGTCACGCAGCGGCTCGACGAGAGCCACGTGGTGCTGTCCCCGGAGGGCTTGCGTTTCTTCCCGATCGTCACACGCTACGCATGGCCCAGTGAACTTGACCTGATGGCACGAATCGCTGGGCTACGACTGAAGGACCGCTGGGCCGGTTGGGACCGAGAGCCCTTCACCTCGACGAGCCGCAACCACGTCTCTGTCTACGGACACTGACCGAGGACAACCGCCACTACCGAAAAACAGACTTCCGTAGCTGGACCCGAACATGATCGAATAGGTGCGCTAACGCTCAACGGGTGCGTCCCGATGGCCCGCGCCCGACACTCACAGACGTGCCCACGCTGCCGGATGACGTGACCGCCGCGCTGACCGCTCCCCTGGCCCGGGTCGATGCCGACCTGGCCGCGCGCTTTCCCGGTGAACCAGGCGTCCGGCAGCCCGTCCACACCTGTTATGTGCCGGCCGACCAGATGAGGGCGACCCTCGCCGACGACTGGGGCGCCGCCGCGCTGGCCACGCTCGACACCCACGCCGGCGAACCGCCGATGCTGGCGGCCGTGACCGGCATCCCGAGCGAGCTGGCCGAACGGGTGCACGCCCATGTCCGCCGGGTGCTCGCCACCGCCCCGATCGCCGACCTGCGGGTGGACTGTGAGGACGGTTACGGCGACCACGACGACGCCGAAGAGGACGCCCACGCCGTCGCGGCGGCCGATGCACTGCGCGCGGCCGCGGACGCCGGCCGGCTACCCGCGTCCTACGGGCTCCGCCCCAAATCCCTGGACCCGGCCGTGCGGACCCGCGGCCTGCGCAGCCTGGACCTGTTCGTGACCACCCTCGCCGCAGGCGGAGCGGTCCCACCCGGGCTCGTGGTCACGCTACCAAAAGTGAACACTCCTGCGCAGGTCGAGGTGTTCTGCGACATCCTCACCGAACTTGAGAATCGCCTGGACATCGGTTCCGGCCTCGGCGCGGGCATCCGGCTGGAGGTGCAGGTCGAGACCCCGGCCGCGGTACTGGCGCTGCCCGCGATCGTGGCCGCGGGCCGTCCCCGCCTGACCGGCCTGCACGTGGGCACCTACGACTACTCGGCGGCGCTGGGCGTGAGCGCCGAGCACCAGGCCAGCGATCATCCGGCGGTGGAACTCGCCACCGCGCTCATGCAGCTGGTTGCGGCCGGTACCGGCGTGCAGGTCGCGGACGGCTCGTCCAACCTTCTGCCCGTCGGGGACCGGGCCGCGGTGCACGCGGCCTGGCGGCGCCACGCCGACCTGGTCCGCCGCGCCTGGATGCGGGGGATCTACCAAGGCTGGGATCTACACCCGGCGCAACTGGTCTCCCGACATGCGACCGTGGCGGCCTGCCTACTCACCGGCCTGCCCGCGGCGCTCGCCCGCCTTTCAGCCTGGACCCGCACGCCCGGGTCGGGCATGGCCGGGTCGGGAACTGTCGCCGACGAACCCGCGACCGCACGGGCGCTGGCCGGCCACATCCAGCGCGCGCTCGACGCCGGCCTTCTCGACGACGCAGACCTTCCGGTCGGGCTTACCCGCGAACGGCCCATCCCCGCCGACGGGCCAGTGATCTGTTGAGGGCGATCTCCTGCGGTCGCCGTCCACGCCGTGCCGCGCCCGATCTCGGCAGCCGTTGTGGGCATCGTGGTCCTCACGGTGATGGGTCAGCGGCTGGTCACCCGCACACCACCCAGCCAGTGACAAAGCCCGGTGCTGAGCGCAGCAGCGTGAGCACCGCGGCGTGGTAGGCGGCCTGCACCGCCGGAATGCTGTCGCGACGGATCCGTTCATCGGCGGCGTGCATCCCCTCGTAGGCCACCCCGAAGCCGGCGGTTGCCGGGATGCCCAGGCCCGCCAGGTAGTTACCGATGTTGGATGGTCCCGCGCCTCGACCTGCACCTGCGAGGTGCGGGTCGAGGCCAGCGTGCATCGGTGTCCGCGGCGATGGCCATCAGCAGCTCGAGCGCCGCCGTCAACAGGCCGGTCGGCACGGGCAGAGACCGCACCGACCGCGCCAATATTCGCAACCAATACGAACAAATGTTCGACTTTGTGGGCATTTCGGGTTATCGTTGATCTATGCAGAGCGCCGCCGCCACCGCCGGCCCGGGCCGGGAGCATCCGCTGCTCGCCGGGCTGGACGCGGTCGCCACCGGCATGAACACCCTCGCCGAAGCGACGGTGTGGTCGCTGTCGGACGCCGACCTGCTCGCCGCGTTGGAGGACGGGGAACGGCTGCTGGCCACGGTGGCGGCGGTGCGGTTGCGGCTGGTCCGGGAAGCCGACGGCCGGGAT
>NZ_CAUVXP010000138.1:12063-15893 GCF_963555955.1 Protofrankia sp. Cas3 | reverse complement strand
GCGATGCGACGTCGCTACCGTTGCCCTTGTTGAAGTGCGCGATGCCGAGGATTACCGCGCGGGATCGATCCGCGAGTCTCGCCAATGGATCGAGCGCGGTCCGGGTATTTCTTTCATTATGCGTGTCGATCTTTTCCCCGATTGCGGACATCAAAGGGTCGATCACGACGAGCGCGATACCGTGCCGGATCACTTCGGCTTCGAGAAGAGCATTGTCCGCTGGCAGGGATAGGGTCATCTCGGTGTCTTTGTCGACAATAACGTCAAATCGTCCGATCATGCTGCGGTCCACATCGGCGGCAATCATTCTCGGGAGAAGAGTGTGCTTCCACGAGTCCTCTACGGCGACGTACAGGACTCTGCGGGGTTCGCCGTAAAAGCTGCCCGGGAGTGTGCCGCGGGTGATCTGCGCGGCAAGCCAAATCCCAAAGCTCGACTTTCCTGTTCCTTCCCGTCCGGCTGCGATGGCGAGCGTGCCAGCAGGGATCCGCCCGAAGGGGGCAGGAATCCGCACTTTGGAGAGGGCCTCTTCGGTGAGGTCTCGACCGTCGTCTTCCCACGCCCAAATGACCGGTTCGGGATCTTCTTCTGTGCCCCAGACGATTCGAGCCCGGCGACCTGTCTGCGGGGTTGAGGCTTGGCCGTCCGGCGTGTCAAGGTCAGTTCCACTACTGCTGACCATGCGCGCGGTTTCGGCTGTCTCAGCGGTCATGCTGCGTCACCAGCTGTCCGCGGTGCACGCATTCCCGCAGAAAGACCAGACTCGACAGTCCGAGTCGCCTCGGACAGCGGGAGGCCCGCTGTTACTCCCGCGTCGGTGAGGGCCTGGCGGACGTCCTGCTCACCCAACAAGCCACCCGCGACGAGTCGGCCCATCTTGTAGGCGGCACCGTTGAGGGCGTGGTTTCGGCCGCTGTCGGGCGTCATAGCGGCGATATCGGCGCACTCGCCGTTCAATGCGGCCAGTGCCCAGCGTTCCCGCCGTCCGCCGGTGCTTGGCGCGGTCCTGGAAACCGCGCGTGTGGTTGGCTGATTTGGGGGTGAGGGACGCTGATCAACGGGCACCCACGGTGGGATGAGGCTCATCGGGTGCCCCCCGGCCCGCACCAGCGGTAACGGCGGCCGGAAATGTGCAGGGATGGCGCCGCGACGACATAGCCGGATTTTCCGCGGTAGTCGAGTCCGGGCAGGAATCGGGTTTTGTTGGTGTCTCCGGATGGTGGGACAAACAAATGCCATCCGATTTCACGGCCGGTTTCGGCGATTCCGAGGATGTTCGGCGGGTATCCGGCATTGTCCATGGCGGCGAGGGATGCGAGTCCCTCTACGCCGTCGAGGTCGATCACGTCGAAGTGAACGCCGGTTCGAAGCCCGATGTTCGCGTCAGGCCACCGGCTCCACCATGATCGGATCACGTCCGGGTCGACGGTGGAGCTGTGCAACCCGCGGGGTGCGGCCCGTCCGATTGGGTGCTTCGCTGGGCGGTCGCAGTCGGGTGTGCCGCATGCGCAGCGGTCCCCGTTCGGCCACCAGAGTGGGAACGTCGGCCAGCCGCGCCGGGCGTAGCCGAGTGCCGCGGCTTTGAGGTCGGAATGCGCGCGCTGATCGGCGCGCTCGGTGGAAGAATCGAGCATGGGTCTCGTTCCCTCTCTGTAAGGGTTCGGGGTCAAGGGCCGTCCGGGTGTTGTCGCACCTGGGCGGTCCGTCACATGTCCGGCGGATCGGTTATGATCGTGAGGATCCGTTCTCGCCGATCTGATCATTGCGGCGCCTGGTTCCTCGGCCGGGCGCCGTATCGGCGTAGTCATGCGGCTTCGGCTTCCGGTGCTGCGGCCTTACGGGCGCGGGCCTTGGACGATGCCAGCGACAGCCGTGCCATGTGCGCGTGGTGCAGGTGGGTCGCCCGTCGGGTGACCTCGGCATCATCGAGATCCGGGTGTTCCGCGCGAACTTTCCGTTCCCAATATGGGCGGCATTGTGGGGTGGCGGCACGGGCAGCGGCTGTGCGCTCGCGCGGGTCGGTGTTGGCGTGGGACACATGGGCGGCAATGCGTGCGCGTAGAACGCGCTGTTCGGGTGTGAGAGGTACTCGTGGCACTTGCCGGGGCCTTTCGAGGGCACGGGAAACGAACCCCTGCGGGGGTCGTTCCTACGGCGCCGATCTCGTAGGGCGCGGGCTGCGACAGCTCCGGCGGTTCATGTAGTTGATGTTGCTGTTTGCCAGCGTAGCACATTGACGCCCTACCTCGACTTCCGGGCGGCTACGTGGCATGTCCGGCTAGCTTTGGCCCACGCGGAAGCGGCCACGCGGAGATCGGTAAGGGTCGTCCGGTAAGGGCCTCCACAGCGGCAATGCAGGTTGAATTCTTCGGTGTCAATTGGGTCTCGGTCGTCCGGCCACGGCCAGTTCACCAGCGCCACCCGGTAGGGCAGGTACGCATGCGTCACCCCGGGCGTCCGGAGTTCATCGGAGAGGTCCTCAGACATGCGTTCCCGATGATGCTGAGCCAGGGCTTCCAGCCGTTCGGGACTGGAGCCCGGTTGCGGTATCTCCACGAAACGCTGATGCTCCCCGCGGTCGGAATTTCGAATCCTCCGCTCGGCGGGAACGAACAGCGGGCCGTTGTGCGGCGTCGGATAGGCGGCGGCCAGGAGATGCCCGCGTCCGCCTGGACGGGGGCAGTAAACCTCCACTAGCACGCGGCCGAAGTACAGGCCGCGATCGGTGATCCCTTTTCGGCGTAGTGCGGTGTCTTCGGCTTGCGCGGTCCGGTCATGCCCGGTGGGATTGAGCCAGTCGTTGGCGGTCACAGCTTGTCTCCCAGGCTCATCCGGCGGTGTGCGGCGCGGGCACGGTCATCGGCTGTGGATGCGGCGTAGCGGTCCAGCATGGTGCGGGTCCGCCATCCGGCTAGGCGCATCAGGTCGCCTTCCGATCCGCCTTCGGCCAGCCACTGGTGTGCGAAGAAGTGTCGGAGCTTGTGCGGTGTGATGGCGATGTCGACGCTGGCGGCGCGTCTCACGAGCATCTTGTACAGCGCCTGTGCGGTTACCGCGCCGTAATCCCGATCGCCGAGCCACAGTGCATCAGTGGCGACTTTGGGATGGTTGCGCCGGGCGCGGAGGTACCGGTCGAGTGCCTGCGCGGTCTTCGCGCCGAACGGGCACGATCTCGCCCGCGCGCCTTTGCCCATGACGAGAGCGACCTGATCGCGTAGATCGACGTCGGCGACCTTCAGTGCGGCGAGTTCGGATCGTCGCATTCCGGTGTCCGCCCACAGCCTGATGACCGCGGTGTCTCGCCTGCTGGTGAAGTCCCGCCCGGTGGCAGTGCCGAGGATGGCGCGCAGGTCGTCGGCGGCCGGAACCGGTACCGGCTGTACGGGGACGGCCGGCCGGGCGACCCGTGTCAGCGGGTTGGCGTCCAACTCCCCTTCAGCCATGCACCATTTGAAAAAGATGTTCGCGATGGTGTAGCGGGCGACCGTTGTTCCCACCGCACGGCTAGCCGCGTGATCGGCGAGGAACTGTCGCATGTGGTCGGGGGTGATGTCGGCGATGTCGGTGACTCCCGCTGCGGCGAGGTGTGCGTCGATCACCCGGATGCCGATCAGGTAGGTACCGATGGTGCGGGGGGACTTGCCGGCGGCTCGCAGGGAGAGTGTCCACGAGTCGATGAGGGGCTTGAGTGGCCCGGTCTGATCTTCGGTCACGATCGCATGTTAACGCTACCCGGTGCTATGTACTCAAGGGGTAGGCCCGGATGTTGCGCTCAAACCCGCTGGTGGCTATGGTGTGTCCCGTACAGCCACGATCGATCCCGGCACGCA
>NZ_CAUVXP010000138.1:0-11657 GCF_963555955.1 Protofrankia sp. Cas3 | reverse complement strand
TTTTTGGTCAAAAATCGTACACAACGACAAACTCGCGCCGATCATAACCTGTGGAATGCTTCCGGACGGGATCCGCGCGACCTGGGTTAGGCACTGTTCCACCCGGATCTCCCGGATCTCCCGGATCTTGAAGGTATGTACCTCGGCCGGTCAAGTGGACCTTAACTATCGTGGACGGGTGACGGGCACGACGCGGACAAGCCTTTCAAGGCCGGTGAAGTCGTCAGGGTTGATTGTGTACAGCGGAAGGTTGTTGGCAACGGCCACACGAGCGATCAGTAGGTCCGCAAGACGGCGCCGCGGTGTCCGGTTCGCGGCGAGTACGGCCGCGTACACGGGACCGTAGTGGCGTGCGGCTTCTGCGTCGAATGGTAGTGGGTCGTAGGTCGCCTCCGTTCTTTGCAGGCGTCCGATCCTGGCCGCACGTTCAACGGGGTCGCTCGTGGTGTGTGGACCGGCTGTCAGTTCCGCGAGGGTGATTGAACTGATCGCGGTTTCGATCGGCAGTTCGTCGGGGTCCACGCGGGAAAGATGGACGATCACGTTCGTGTCGAGCAGCCCTCGACTGTGGCAATCAGTCATCAAGCAACGCTTGGTTGACAACGGCGTCGAGGCCGGCGAAGAACCGGTCGGAGTCGAGCGGCGCCTCGTGGGCGAACATGGCGAGAACCTGTGCAGCAGGGACAAAGGTCCGCCGTCGGAGCGGAACCAACTCGGCGATCGGGCTGCCGTTCCGCGTGACGACGAACGTCTCACCGTGCTCGACAGCGCGCAGGATCGCGCCGGAGTCGTTTCGGAGCTCTCGTTGGGTGATCTCATGCGAGACAGGCTGCGACATGTTTATAATTCTGGTCGATACTGCTACGAGATGCTACGTCGTGCTACGGGCTATCCCATGGGCGGACGGGAGCTGTTGGAGCCTCGCTTGGTCCTGTCCGCCATGTGCTCGTCGCACCGATGAGCATTGGGGTGGGACGGGAAACGACGGCGGGTACCGACGCTCGTAACGTGGATTCCAGCGGCACGCTCTGATCCGTCCCCGTGTACCCATTGCTGTACCCAAGCCAGCGGACGTTGGTGGACGAGCACGGCCACCGGCGGACGGTGAGCCCAGGTCATGCCGACACGGCGGACGTTCACCGACATCGGCGGGCCAATGCGCTAATGGCCATCGGTGCTGACCCGGCGCACGCGGTTGCTGTTCTGGTCGGCGATGTAGAGGGTGCCGGTGTTGTCGACTGCGACCCCGGTTGGATGTGCGAGTTGGGCGTGGGTGGCTGGGCCGCCGTCCCCGGAATACCCGGGGGTGCCGGTGCCGGTGCCGGCGACGGTGGTGATTGTTCCGTCGGTGCCGATCCGGCGCACGCAGTTGTTGTACTGGTCGGCGATGTAGAGGGTGCCGGTGTTGTCGACTGCCACCCCGGTTGGATGCGCGAGTTGGGCGTGGATGGCTGGGCCGCCGTCCCCGGAATACCCGTAGGTGCCGGTGCCGGCCACGGTGGTGATTGTTCCGTCGGTGCCGATCCGGCGTACCCGGTTGCTATTCCCATCTGCGATGTAGAGGGTGCCGGTGTTGTCGACTGCCACCCCGGTTGGATATGCGAGTTGGGCGTGTGCAGCCGGCCCGCCGTCTCCGGCGAACCCGTAGGTGCCGGTGCCTGCGACGGTGGTGATTGTTCCGTCGGTGCTGACCCGGCGGATTCGCTGGTTGTTCTGGTCGGCGATGTAGAGGGTGCCGGTGTTGTCGACGGTCACCCCGGTTGGATATGCGAGTTGGGCGTGGGTGGCTGGCCCGCCGTCCCCGGAATACCCGAAGATCCCGGTGCCGGCCACGGTGGTGATTGTGCCGTCGGTGCCGACTTTGCGTATCCGGCTGAACTGGTCGGCGATGTAGAGGGTGCCGGTGTTGTCGACCGCCACCGCGGTGGGGTGCGCGAGTTGGGCGTGGGTGGCTGGCCCGCCGTCCCCGGAATACCCGAAGGTCCCGGTGCCGGCGACTGTGGTGATTCTTCCGTCGGTGCCGATCCGGCGCACGCAGTTGCTGTTCTGGTCGGCGATGTAGAGGGTGCCGGTGTTGTCGACTGCAACCCCGCTCGGATGCGTGAGTTGGGCGTGGGTGGCCGGCCCGCCGTCTCCGGCGAACCCGTAGGTGCCGGTGCCTGCGACGGTGGTGATTGTTCCGTCGGTGCTGACCCGGCGGATTCGCTGGTTGTTCTGGTCTGCGATGTAGAGGGTGCCGGTGTTGTCGACTGCGACCCCGGTCGGATATGCGAGTTGGGCGTCGGTGGCTGGCCCGCCGTCCCCGGCGAACCCGTAGGTGCCGGTGCCGGCCACGGTGGTGATTGTGCCGTCGGTACCGACCCTGCGCACTCGCTTGCTGTTCCGGTCGGCGATGTAGAGGGTGCCGGTGTTGTCGACGGTCACCCCGGTTGGATATGCGAGTTGGGCGTGGGTGGCCGGCCCGCTGTCGCCGGCGAAGCCATAGGTGCCGGTGCCTGTGACGGTGGTGATTGTTCCGTTGGTGCTGACCCGGCGGATTCGATGGTTGTTCTGGTCTGCGATGTAGAGGGTGCCGGTGTTGTCGACGGTTACCCCGGTCGGATTCGAGAGTTGGGCGTGGGTGGCTGGCCCGCCGTCCCCGGAAAACCCGTAGGTGCCGATACCGGCGATAGTGCTGATTATTCCATCGGTGCCGACCCGGCGCACCCGATGGTTGTCCGAGTCGGCGATGTAGAGCGTGCCGGTGTTGTCGACCGCCACGCCGGACGGACCCGCGAGTTGGGCGTGGGTGGCTGGCCCGCCGTCTCCGCCGTCTCCGCCATCCTCGCCGGCACCGGC
The DNA here is from genome assembly GCF_963555955.1 of Protofrankia sp. Cas3. NCBI lineage: Bacteria > Bacillati > Actinomycetota > Actinomycetes > Frankiales > Frankiaceae > Protofrankia > Protofrankia sp. Cas3. The sequence goes on along the minus strand of NZ_CAUVXP010000138.1, from coordinate 8,819 downwards.
GAACCCATGGGTGCCGGTGCCGGTGCCGGCGACGGTGCTGATTGTTCCGTCGGTGCCGATCCGGCGTATCCGCTGGTTGTTCTGGTCGGCGATGTAGAGGGTGCCGGTGCGCTCGGCTGCCACCGCGGTCGGATACGTGAGTTGGGCGTGGGCAGCCGGCCCGCCGTCGCCGGTGAATCCGGGGGTGCCGGTGCCGGCCACCGTGGTGATTGTTCCGTTGGTGTCGACCCGGCGTACCCGGTTGCTGTCCGGATCGGCGATGTAGAGGGTGCCGGTGCTGTCGACCGCCACCCCGGACGGGCCCGCGAGTTGGGCGTGGGCGGCTGACCCGCCGTCACCCGTGAACAATTCGGCGCCGGCCACCGTAACGATCATCGGAGAGCTGGATCCGCTGGATCTGCTCGATCTGCTCGATCTGCTTGGCGTAACGACGATCGTCACGACGACAAGAAGCACTGTCAGAGCTGTCAGAAGGACACCGACACCGATAAGCAGGGGCTTGCGACTGCGGTGTGCGATGGCGATGGCTCCTGCTGGGGAGTCCGCGTCGCGGTCGCGGGACACGGTAATCTTGGAGAGCTCCGCGTCGCTGCCGGCTGAGCGAGACTGGTTCTCGTCGTGACCGAGGCTTCCCGGGGCCGCCGGACCGGGTTGACCGGATGGCGCCTTCGGCCGATCTTCAACACCATCTCGGGGGAGCGGGCCGACAGCATCCTCACATCGAGGGGTCGGCTGGTTCGGCTGGTTCGGCTGGTTCGGCTGGATTGGTGCGGACGCCACGCGGGTGGCCGCCTCCCGGATCGCCTCGTCCACCCGCAGGATCAGACCGCTGCGTGTGAGCCAGCCGGGGGCGAACACCTCCGCGGCAGCCTCGGCCAGCGCGACCGCGAATTCCTGCGCAGACGGGTAGCGCGCGTCGATGTCCTCGTCCACCGCCCGCATGACCACCCCGGCCAGCGCCGGGTGCACACCGGTCAGCGGCCCGACGCGGGGACGTGCCGGCAGCTGCCCGGTGAACAACGAGTACAGCACCAGCCCCAGGGAGTACAGATCCGTACCCGGGCCGAGCGCGGCGAAGTTGCGTTGCTCGGGTGCCATCCAGAACGGCGTCCCGGTGCTACCGAACGCGGCGGTGTGTTCCAGCAGTTTCGCGATCCCGAAGTCGACAATCTTCAGGGTGCCGTCGTCGGCGAGGAGAAGGTTCGCCGGCTTGATGTCGCGGTGCAGCAGTTGCCTGCCGTGCACATAGGCCAACGCGTCCGCGGCGGCCAGGCCGATCCCGCACACCGTCTCCGGTGAGAGGCTGCGGCTGACGGTGTCCAGCGACTTACCGGCGACGAACTCCATGAACAACAGGAAGAGGTCATCGACATCGACCGCGTCGAAGACGTTGACCAGGTGCGGGTGATTCAGCTGGGCCAGGATCTTCGCTTCGTCACCGGCGAGTCGAAGCCCGTCCGTACCCTTCACCAGTACCGCTTTGACCGCGACCAGCCGATCCAACCGACGGTCCAACGCCTGGAAGACATCGCCGAAACCGCCATCGCCGAGCCGGCCGCGCAGTTCATAGCGGTCGGGTAAGGCCCGTTCCACACGATCACGGTCTACCGGCACAACCCTGCTGCTCCCAATGGCGACCGCCGAGGACTCCCGAAGGTACAGGTCGTCATCTTTCCCCCGGATGGGGTAATCGTAGCCAATCGGCCTTTGTCTACGGTGGACGACCTGCCCGGCGCTCTGGGCGTGTCGGATGGACCTCCTCCGCCCTGCAGGCCACTTTCTGGATCATCGCACGCATCGACCAACATCCATGGAGCGGTGGATGGTGATGTCGCCGTAGGCGGTACGGGCGCGTACCTCGACCGCGTCCTCGCCGGGTTCGGGACGGTCGGCGGCGTCCAGGTCGTTCTGCACGTTGCCGTAGCTCGTATTGAGGTCAAGCCAGGCGGCGACTCCGTCGAGGATTCCGATGTCGACCGTGCCGTAGGCGGTTTGGGTGAGAATGGCACCCCGTGCCACCTCGCCGATGCGGACGTCGCCTTTAGCGGTTTTGGCCGCAACCGTCGCGTGCGCGTGGTTGACAACGATGTCGCCGTTGGCGGCGCTCACCCGAAGGTCGCTGGCGACCTCGCCGATCCACGTGTCTCCGTTGGAGTTTTTGATCACAGCTGTGCTGTCGATGCTGCCGATCCGCACGCTGCCGGAGCCCGTGGTGACCGCGGTGTGGCCGACCGCCCGGCCCACGCCGATATCACCACTGCCGGTCCTGAGCTCCACCGCGCCTGCCTGATCGACGTGGATGTCTCCGATGCCGGTCTTGTAGCGGCATTCGCCGAGGCGACCGGTGCAGTGCAACGTCGCTACCCCTGCCGCAGCTCGCACATGGGAGCCCGCCGGCAGGTCGATCTGCACATCGATCGACTCGCCGCCTCCGCGAAAGGTGTGCTGCCGCCATCCCCTCGGCGCTTTGATCAGCAGCATGCCGTTGGCGTACTCGACCCGAGTCTGCTCGGCGGCGGCCACATCGGACTTCTTGGCACCGTCGCTCGGGCGCACCTCGACGACGGTGTCGGTGCGGTCACTCGCCACGATCCGGATGTCACCGACGGCGAGCTCCACGGTGACGGAGATGGGTTCGGGAGCGTCGAAAGTAGGCATGGCAGTCCTTCTGATGGGTTGGCGGGCACCCCGACCACCACGGGTCGTGATGTGGCATTTCCTGGCGCGGCGCGGCGCGGCGCGGCGCGGTTCGGCGCGGTTCGGTTAGCGCGCCCAGCCCGTGTAGCGCGCAGCGCCCCGCGGGGCGCGTCGTTCGTCTCGACGGTTGGGGTCGGTTCGTTCCAACGCGGCGGCAGCCGCGCGCACGAGCCAGGCGTTGACCGACAGCCCTTCGCCGCTCGCGGCCTGCTCGATCCGAGCCTTGAGGTGATCAGCCATGCGCAGGTTGATCCGCGAGATCCCGCCCTCGTCGCCCTCGACGGAAGCCGGCGGCGCGACGCCCGTCACCGGCCGGCCGGTCGGCGTCGTGTCACCGTCACCCGGCAGGTCGTCGACGGACGGGTCGACCGGCGGTGGTGTCACCACGAACTCGAGGTCGCCTCCGCGCAGGCGCAGCTCGACCGAACCCGGCGCGAGCTCGCAGGTGATCTCCTCCGCCGCAGCCGCCAGCGCGTCCTGCAACGTGAGTCGGATAGCCGAGTCCAGGGGTGCCACAAGGCGTTCAGCAAGCGCACGAGCGTCATCACCCCCGGCCTCGGCGGCGACCGCAAGCTGGCCTTGGATGTTCTCGACGTACAGTCGGAGGTCCATGGCACCACTATGGCATCAACTCCGGTGCCATATCAAGGGCAACATGAGCCATGGTGGCCCCACACCGCCGCTTGCTCAGTGTCAGTTTGAGCTGCCTGTGAGTAGCCGTCGAGGTGCCTGGCGATCGTGGACGTCAGCCGTCCGGGTCTCCCTGGATCATTGCCCAGAACTCGGTGTCTTCCTCGAATGAAACGATCTCGACCTGGTCGGGAGCCGTCAGGTACCCGTAAACGATGATCGGTCCGAACTCCCTGCTAGGAGCGAGGAAGACTTTGCGGACCGCGTCGCCGGCCTCGGGTAAAAGGGTGTCCCAGTCCCGTTCGAACTGGATACGGGCCGCGAGGACGGGGCCGGTCATGAACTCCTCGTAGTTCGGGCCGCTGTAGGTCAAGCTCCGTGCCAGCGGGTAGGCGGCTCGTGCCGCCGCAAGGAACGACCGGCCGTATGTGACCGTGAGGCGCGTCACCGGGCTGGACGGCCCTGGCGCGCGTAGTCGTCGGCGATCTCGCGGGCGCGGGCCTGTATTCGGGGGCTGGTGCGCTGGTCGCCGGGGGCGAGGTAAGCGGTGGCATAAGGGATGTCCTCGCCTTCGTCGACGATCCGCCAGCCGGGTTCCTCGCCGGAGAGGTCGGTGGCCTCACGGGCGGTGCGTCCGTAGAGCACGGCGACGGCGTCCTTGACGGCGGTCAGTTCGGTGTCGGAGAACCGGGACCGGTCCGCGGGGCGTAGTGGGCGCAGACGGTGCTGTTCGCGGCCGAGTACGGTCTCGGTCGTCATCTCCGCCGCGCCGGAGGCGACCAGCCGGTCCCGGATCGGCCGGAGCGGGCGAGGTGCGGGACCGTGGGGCAGCTTCTGGTACCGCACTCCGGTGATGGGGCGGCCGGTCTGGCGGACGTGCGCGAACTCCGCGAAGAACAGCACCTTGTTGACCTTTGCGATGCCTCCGAAGCGGTCGCCGGCGAGTTCCTCGGCGACCAGGAGGAGTAGTTCGGCGAACTTGTCCTCGTCAGGCTCGGTTGGGATGTCCTCGGCGGCCAGGCTCGCTGCGATGATCCGTTCGTACTCGTCCACCACACGTGCTCCCTGATCAGACCGCTGGTTACGGTCGCCCCGGGGCAACCTTCACCCAGCTTGCTCCATCGAACAGATGTTCACAACTCGGGTGTGGGGTCGTTGCTCTCCGCGCCCAAAATTGGATGATCCTGGATGGGTTGTTGCCTGTGGCTGCTCCAAATGGGATGGGTCGTGGCCAAGGGCCCGAACCCGCGCTGCGGGCGCCGCGATTTCTACCATCGTGCGGTATCCGATCGCGACCTGTGTCGAGGGTTCGGTGAGCGGTTCGAGGCCAGATCCAGTTCCTTCGACCGATTTGCCGCGACAGCGGATCGGTCCAATTATCTAACTAATTGTCCTACCCGTCACATGACGTCACTTCCGGGTGGAGAGCCTGCCTGATTCGGACGTACGCGGCTGACAGATCTGGAGCCAAATGGTCGGCAAATCTGGAGGTCGACCTGTGGCAGATCTGGAACTGGAAAGCTGGCAGATCTGGAGGTCAACTATCATCGAGCCGTGAGTACGCCACTGCGGGGACTCGTCGAACGGCGCTTGCTCCCCATCATCGAGAGCCGGATGGCCGAGGAACCCGTCATCCTCGTCCAGGGTCCCCGGTCGGTGGGCAAGTCCACCCTGCTCCGGGGCCTGGCCTCCACCACGGGAACCGAAATCATCGACCTGGACGACATCGCTGTCCGCGACGCGGTCGCCAGGGACCCGGGGACGTTCGTCGCAGGTCCCTCCCCGGTATGCATCGATGAATACCAGCACGTCCCGCTTGTCCTCGACGCGATCAAAGCCGAACTCAACCGGGACGGCCGACCCGGCCGCTTCGTGCTGACCGGCTCGGCGCGGCACGAGGCGCTCCCCCGCGCTGCCCAAGCCCTCACCGGCCGCCTGCACCGACTGCCCGTCTACCCGCTGTCACAGGGAGAGGTCGCCGGGGTCCGCGAACACCTGCTGGAAGACCTTTTCACCAACCCGGTCGACGCCGTCAGCGCCCCGCCGTCGACCACCACACGCGAGCAGTACATCGACAGAGTCGTCGCGGGCGGCTTCCCGCCGGTGCTCGGCCGCGCCACTGTTGCCTCCCGGGGCCGCTGGCTCGACGACTACATCCGCCTCAGCCTCGAACGCGACGTCCAGGAACTCAGCAACATCCGCCAGGCCGCGGCCCTACCGGCGCTACTCGGGAGGCTCGCCGGCCAGACCGCCCAAGTCCTCAACATCACCAGTGCGGCCACGGGAACCCGGCTCGACCACAAGACCGCCGACAGCTACATCCGCCTGCTGGAAGCGGTGTTCCTGCTGTACCGCCTCCCAGCCTGGAGCACCACCCTCATCGCGCGGTCCACGGCCTCCCCAAAGATCCACGTATTGGACTCCGGGGTGACGGCACGGCTGCTGCGCCTGACACCGCAGAAGCTGGCCGCCCGCAGCCCGGCCGCGCTGACCGAGTTCGGGCACCTGCTGGAGACGTTCGCGGTCGGCGAACTACTCAAACAAGCATCCTGGGTCGACTGGGTCAGCGGGACCGGCCACTGGCGTACCCGAGACGGCGACGAAGTCGACCTCGTCGTCGAACGCGACGACGGGATGCTGGTCGCGTTCGAGGTCAAGGCAGCCGGCCGGGTTCCCGGCTCGGACTTCACCCCGCTGCGCAAGCTCCGCGACGCCACGGGCGACGCGTTCCTGGCCGGCGTGATTCTCTATCTGGGCGCACGGTCCTACAGCTTCGAAGACCGCCTGCACGTCATGCCGGTGGACCGAATATGGGCTGGGTAGTCGCGATCCTTTTCATCCGACTACCTCTTTCTCGTCCCCTTGCTCCGCACGGACCTGCGCACCCGGCTGCTGGCGCTGGCCGGGCCGGAACTGGTCGCCCGGGTGGACATCATCAACATCGACAAGCTCGCCAGCAGGATCGTCGCAGAGGCCGGCCTCGACAGCCGTCGCCGGATAGTCGATGACACGGTCGCCGTGGACCAGTGGCGGACCATGCTGTTCGAACTGGGTGAGACACGGTGGGAGCCGGAGTTTCTGGCCGGCGAATGGTCACAGGTCATCCTCGGGCAGGTACTGAGCTCGCGGACCGACTACTTCAAGGCACGCCGACCAGGCCGCGGCCGTGCGCTCACCCGCCAGGACCGCGACGCCGTCTGGCGGCTCGTCGAACGGTTCGAAAAGCGCCTTGAGGACAACGGTGTGTGGACCTGGCGTCAGCTCGCCGGCCGCGCGGCACGCCTGGAGTTGGACCGCGAGGTGCAGATCCAGCGGACTTTTGGCCAACGGGAGGTCAGCGGGGAGAGCAGCTCCGGCTCCACCCCGCGCTACCGCTACCGGCACATCGTCGTCGACGAGGCGCAGGACCTCAGCGCCGCGCACTGGAAGATGCTGCGCGCCATGGTCCCCGCCATGGCGGACGACATGTTCCTCGTCGGCGACACCCACCAGCGCATCTACGACAACTACGTCACCCTGGGAAGCCTCGGGGTCAACATCCGTGGACGCTCGGCCAAACTCACTCTCAGTTATCGCACTACGCGGCAGATCCTGGCCACGGCGTTGGAACTGCTCAGCGGGGAGACGTATGACGATCTGGACGGTGGCGAGGAGAACCTTGCCGGATACCGCTCGTTGCTGCACGGTGGCCGCCCGGCGCTGCACGGCGTGGGCACCTGGGCCGAGGAACAGCAGCTGATCAGCCGGCAGGTACAGGCCTGGGGGACTGCGCTCGACGGCTCGATGACCGACGGCTCGATCGCGGTGTGTCTACCGACCAGACAGCTGGCCGGCGAGGTCATTCAACGGCTTTCCGAGGATGGCGTCACCGCCGTCGAGATCGGCCCCGACGGGCCGAAGCAGCATGACGGTGTGCACGTGGGCACGATGCACCGCTTCAAGGGGCTCGAATACCGAAAAATGATCATCGGTGGAGTGGGTGCGGGGCTGGTACCGCGTCGCGGCATCGAGCAGTACCAGGACCGACCCCAAGCGCTACCAGCGGGAACGGACGCGCGACCGCTCCCTGCTCTTCGTGGCCGCGACCCGGGCCCGCGACGAGCTCGCCATCTTCTGGCACGGCACCCCGAGTCCTTTCCTTTCCGCCGTCACACTCCCCTGATCGGCCGTGCGCGGCCGATCGTGGAGATCGTGATCGGCGTTTGTTTGTCGTTAGGTACGGTTTTCGGCCGGATAGGCGTACCTGACGACAAACTCGTGCCGATCGTGTCGACCGGCGCCAGCGGAAACCGATGCCAGTGGAAACCGATGCCGGTGGAAGACGGATGCCGGTGGAAATGGTACGGTCTGCCCGATACGTTCTCAGTGCAGATGGTCCTGCCAATCGGCGGGCGGCTGACCGGGCGCTCGATCGAGGAATCCCGGGTGCACAGGGAGGACTGCGGTGAGCGACTGGGGTGTGCTGGGGTTGGAGGGTGATCCGACTCCGGGTGATCCGGATGCGGTGCGGGGCATGGCCGTCCGGTTGCGAGGCCAGGCTGAGCTCGCCGAACACAACACCGTGCGGTTGCGGGCGATCGCGGGCAGTGGTGGCGAGCTGGCGATGGCCGGTGACTACGCGGCTGCCTACACCGAGGCGTTGGTGGAGTTACCCGACGGGTTGGCCCGGTTGGCTCGTGCCTATCGGGGGTGTGGGGATGCGCTGTTTGGTTATGCGAACGGTCTGACCGAGGCGAAGATCCGGGCGGGGGGTGCGCTGCGCCAGGGCCTGGACGCCGATGATCGTTATCGGGTGGCGTTGGGGGAGGTGCGGGCGTTGCTGCCACCGGATCGGGAGTTGCTGCTGTGGCCGCGGGCGGAGCTGTCCGACGGTTCGATCGGTGCGGTGACGGCGATGTGGGATGCGGCGGCGGTGGCCGGGCAGGTTCGGGCGGCTGCCGCCCGGGGGCAGGTGGCGAGTGCGGATCGGGCGCGGGCGCGGCGGTTGGCGTTGGATGCGGCGGAGCTGCGGGGGGATGCGGCCCGGAGCTGCGCGCAGGGGATTGAGAACGCGCTCGCGGACAGCGGGATCAAGAACAAGGCGTGGTATGAGAAAGCCTGGGATGCGGTGTCCGCGCCGTTTCGGTCCTGGGACAGCTTCGTCGACCTCTGCCGGGATGTGGCGATGGTCGCCGGGGTGGTGGCGCTGTTCGTCTCCGGGCCGATCGGGTTGGCGTTGGTGGCGATCGCGCTGGTGGCGGGTGCGGTGGTGTTCGCGGACACGTTGGCGAAGTACGCGCAGGGTAAGGCGTCGTTGGGGCAACTCGGTCTGGACTCGCTGGGTCTGATTCCGGGTGGACGCGGTGTGGTCAGCGTGGCGCGGCTGGGGCGGACCGCGGTGGCGGTGGGGCGTGGGGTGGCCCGGGGTGAGGGGTTGCGGCTGGTCAGCGCCGGGTTGCGTGCCTTTAGTGGTGCGGCGCTGGGCCGAGCGCGCAACATTGTGACGGCGATCT
>NZ_CAUVXP010000137.1:0-15565 GCF_963555955.1 Protofrankia sp. Cas3 | reverse complement strand
ACCCACGGCGACGCCTCCGGCTGGGACGTCGGCCTCGCCCTCCTCGACTGCATCCCCGCCACCAAAGGCCTCACCACCACCACCGGCCTCGCCCGCGGCCTACGCGGCACCAGCCAAGCCATCCGCGACGGCCACGCCCTCACCACCGCCCTCCACACCGCCACCGCCCTCACCCGCCACGCCCTCACCGCCACCCGCACCCACCTGGACACCATCACCACAAACCTGCGCGGAGCCCGCGCCTACACCACCACCCTGGTCAAGAGCCTGCTCCCCCACCAGGCCACCGTGACCCCCGACGGCCATATAATCATGGCCGCCGGCGAACCCTTCGGCAACGCCCACCGCACCGCCAAAGACGCCTTCACCACGGTTGGAAAACCATCGCACGCAGGTAGGGGTGGTACGGGTATTCCTTTCGGCTTTGCCAACGAGACCGAGCTGGGTAATTTCTCCGCCATCCTCCATTCGGGCCTTGAGAGCACGGGCTTCCCCGACGTAGAGGGCATAATGCAAGGCAGTTCGGTCACTGGTGTAAAATATACAACTGGAGCACTTTTTGACATTGACCGAAGAAGCGATTTCGATATCGCTCTCGCAGGTGAAAGTTTGTTTAGCAAAGCGCTGAAACTCGGCGTCAAAACTCGATCCAGTGGGATACGAACCGGGCCATTGACTCCCCTCGAGCTTACCAGACTTGATTTATTCGACCTACAGCAGAGATTAACGGATATTGCCGAGAGAAAGGTATCATTCATGCTGTACAAAGAATCCGCGGCAGCCCTATCGAGGTGCCCTTCGATTCGACTCCCGAGACCATGAGAACATTCATCCTGTATGGTTCCAAGCGAACCGACATCGGCAGACTGGCCAACGAAATCAGTGTTGCTCTTGGAGTTACGCCCGATGCTCGCGACAGCTCGTATATCGGAGAGTACTATTCCCTAGACTCCACAAAGTTCAGTTGCCAAATTCAGCAAAATCTAAATTCTCCGGACGAAATCGAGGAAGATGATCGCTACCAAGAACCCGACCATCGCCAGTACGATCTCCTTGTTCGACTCACATTGAGCCCTGAGGCTGAACCGGTGCATGAAGTGATCGGCCAGGTCAGAGGCCTGGAACTACTGGCCAGAGATATGGCCTGACTTGGCCGGAAAACACAGTCCGGTGACTCATGACGGTCGTGGGACATGAGGGCCTCTCCAGCCGCGGTCGAGAGTGTCGATGCGCGACACAGCGGAGGCGACGGGATGGTGTTGCCAGTGCTTTCTCGACCGAGGCTTCGGAGTCGTCGGCAGAAATACGGAACGGTCATGTTCCGGCTGCTTCCATGCCCCGTAGTTCCTTCTTCAGCTCGGAGATCTCGTCGCGCAGGCGAGCGGCCAGCTCAAACTGCAGCTCTTTGGCAGCCTCGTGCATCTGGTCGTCGAGCTGGCGGATGAGCGCAGCCAGATCGGCTCGAGGCATCCCCGCCAACTGCGCCGCGTGCCGCCCGACCGCGCCGTCCCGACCGGTCTTCCCCGACGCGCCCTTCGAGGACATGCCGGGAACCGAGGCCTTCCCACGGGACTGTGCGCGACCACCACCGCCGATCATCTCACCGTCTGCGCTCTCCCGCACAAGGTCATCGAGGATGTCGATGACCTTCTTGCGCAACGGTTGCGGGTCGACACCACGCTCGGTGTTGTAGGCGATCTGCTTCACGCGCCGGCGGTTCGTCTCGTCGATGGCCCTGCGCATCGACGGGGTCACCTTGTCGGCGTACATGTGCACCTGACCGGAGACGTTCCGGGCCGCCCGGCCGATGGTCTGGATCAGCGATTTGTCCGACCGCAGGAAGCCCTCCTTGTCCGCATCCAGGATGGCGACCAGTGAGACCTCGGGTAGATCCAGGCCCTCCCGCAGCAGGTTGATGCCGACGAGCACGTCGAACTCGCCCCGGCGCAGCTCCGTGAGCAGCTCGATGCGACGCAGGGTGTCGACCTCACTGTGCAGGTAGCGGACACGGATACCGAGTTCGAGGAGATAGTCGGTGAGGTCCTCGGACATCTTCTTGGTCAACGTTGTGACCAGCACCCGTTCGTCACGTTCGGCACGCGTCCGGATCTCGCCGACAAGGTCGTCGATCTGACCCTGGGTCGGCTTCAGGACGACCTCCGGATCGAGCAGGCCGGTCGGACGGATGATCTGCTCGACCACCCCGTCGGAACGGGCCATCTCGTATGGTCCCGGTGTCGCCGAGAGATACACCGTCTGGCCGATGCGCGCGCAGAACTCCTCCCAACGCAACGGCCGGTTGTCCATGGCGCTGGGCAGCCGGAAGCCGTGCTCGACCAGGTTGCGTTTGCGGGACATGTCGCCTTCGAACATCCCGCCGATCTGTGGGACCGTGACGTGCGACTCGTCGATGACCAGCAGGAAGTCGTCCGGGAAGTAGTCGAGCAACGTGTACGGCGCCGTGCCGGCGGCACGCCCGTCAATATGCCGGGAGTAGTTCTCGATACCCGAACAGAAACCGACCTGGCGCATCATTTCGATGTCATAGGTGGTGCGCATCCGCAGCCGCTGGGCCTCCAACAGCTTTCCCTGGCGTTCCATCTCGGCGAGCCGCTCGGTCAGCTCCGTCTCGATGCCCGCGATCGCCCGCTCCATCCGTTCCGGGCCGGCGACATAGTGGGTGGCGGGGAAGACGAACACATCGGTCGCGTCGCGGACGATCTCCCCGGTCACCGGATGCAGATAGGTCAGCCGTTCGATCTCGTCCCCGAACATCTCGATCCGGACTGCGAGCTCCTCGTAGGCGGGAAACACCTCAACGGTATCGCCGCGGACGCGGAACGTCCCACGGGTGAAGGCCAGGTCGTTGCGGGTGTACTGGACGTCGACGAACCGGCGCAGCAACCTGTCGCGTTCGATCTCCTCCCCGACCCGCAGCCGGACCATGCGTTCGATGTACTCCTGCGGGGTGCCCAGACCGTAGATGCAGCTCACGCTCGCCACGACCACCACGTCCCTGCGCGTGAGCAGGCTCATCGTGGCCGAATGGCGCAGCCGCTCGACCTCCTCGTTGATCGACGAGTCCTTCTCGATGTAGGTGTCGGTCTGGGCGATATAGGCCTCTGGCTGGTAGTAGTCGTAGTACGACACGAAGTACTCGACGGCATTGTCCGGCAGCAACTCCCGGAACTCGTTGGCCAGCTGCGCGGCGAGGGTCTTGTTGGGTGCCATCACCAGTGTCGGGCGCTGCAGCTCCTCAACGAGCCACGCGGTGGTCGCCGACTTGCCGGTACCGGTCGCGCCGAGCAGGACGATGTCGGTGTCACCGGCACGGACGCGGCGGGCAAGCTCCGCGATCGCGGCCGGCTGGTCGCCGGCCGGCTCGAAGTCCGACACGACCCGCAACGGCGCAGTCGAACGCTCGATGTCCTTACCGGGGCGATCGGCAGTGGGGCTCACGTGTCCTACAACACCACAGAGGTCCGACAGTTTCCGTCCGGCCTACGCGATGGACGCGGAAAGACGCTTCCACACCTCAGCCACCTGGTCATGAAGATCTTCTGGGCTGCCGCTGTTGTCCACGAGGATGTCGGCCACCGCGCGGCGGGCGGAGTCCGACGCCTGGTTGGCCATCCGCGCCAGCGCCTGCTCCCGCGCAAGCCCCCGATCGGCCAGGCGGGCAAGGCGGACCTCGCGTGGCGCCACCACGACGACGATCACGTCGTAGCCGCCGGACAGGCCGGCCTCGACGAGCAACGGCACGTCGTACACGACCACCGCGTCGGCCGGAGCATCGGCCATGCGACGGGTCGCCTCCGCGCCGACCAGCGGATGTGTGATCGCCTCAAGGCGGCGGCGGGCGGCGGGGTCGGCGAACACGACAGCCCCGAGCGCCTCCCGATCGAGGCTGCCGTCGGCGCACAGCATCTGCGGCCCGAACTCGTCCACGACGGCCTGAAGCCCCGGTGTACCGACGGCGACGACCTCCCGGGCGATCGCGTCCGCATCGATGACGACGGCACCGTGATCAGTCAACAGCCGCGCCACCGCGCTCTTGCCCGCGCCGATCCCACCGGTCAGCCCCACCCGCAGCATGGGGCCGAGTCTCCCGCATGACCGGCCTCGTCGGATAGAGGGCCCAGACAGTGCGGCTCAGGCAGTGCGGCCCAGGCATATCAGTGGAAAACAATATAGTCACAACAGCGGTAGACATATAATGTAATATCCGTCATGGTCTGTGGTGGGTCCGTGACGCTGCGGCCAGCGGTTCGGTGACGCCGCGGCCGACGAGACCGGGATCCGACGTTCGCATTCGTCCTCCGGGGGTTGTCTGTCATGGCTGGGTACCATCGCTGCACGCCGTGCGCCGTACCACCGCACATGCTCGAACGCATCGCGCGCAACGGCACCGACGACCAGCGCTCCTGGGCGCTTTCCACGCTGGCCCGCGACACCTCGGTGCGTTCCGTGCGCGTACACAACGCCCTGCTGCGGGGCGGGTCCAAAGGCACGCTGGTGCCCCGGCTGGCGCCGACTGGAACAGCCGACCGGGTGATCGGTGACGCCGCCGGCACCGAGACCCTGCCGGGACGGGCGGTACGCACCGAAGGAGACACTGCCAGCGACGACGCCGCCGTCAACGAGGCATACGACGGTCTCGGCTCGACGTTCACGTTCTTCCAGACCGTCTACGACCGTGACTCCATCGACGACGAGGGAGTCGCGCTGCACGCGACGGTCCACTACGGCGACCACTACGACAACGCCTTCTGGGATGGTCGGCAGCTGGTGTTCGGCGACGGTGACGGCGAGATGTTCAAGGGCTTCACCACCTCGCTGGACATCATCGGACACGAGCTGACACACGGCGTGACCGAGGATGAGGCGCAGCTGATGTACTTCAACCAGCCCGGCGCCCTCAACGAGTCTGTCAGCGACGTTTTCGGCTCACTCGTCAAGCAGTACGCGCTGGGCCAGACCGTCGAGGAGGCCGACTGGCTGATCGGTGCGGATCTGCTCGCACCCGGTGTGGCCGGGGTCGCGCTGCGGTCCATGAAGGAACCTGGAACGGCGTTCGACGATCCGGTACTCGGGGCCGACGACCAGCCCGGCCATATGGACCACTACCTGCGCACCACGACCGACAACGGCGGTGTACACATCAACTCCGGCATCCCCAACCATGCCTTCTACCTCGCCGCGGCGGCCATCGGCGGCAAGGCGTGGGAGAAGACGGGGCTCATCTGGTACGACACGCTACGGGCGCCGCAGCTGCGGCCGAACTCCACGTTCCGGGCCTTCGCCTCGCTCACCATCCGACAGGCCCGGGCGCTCTTCGGTGACGACGAGGTGACGGCCGTCACGCAGGCATGGCGCGCCGTGGGCGTCATCATGTAGATCCGGCTGTAGCTCCCGCTGTAGATCCGGCTGTGGAACCGCGTTCCAGATCTCGCAACGCCGGAAGCTGCGAACCCGTGTCGCCGACACGATCATAGGCGACAATAACAGGATGGTTGATGAACACGTGCGGATCGTCCTGGAGCGATCAGGAGGTTTCGTCGGACAGGCGATCAGGCGTGGCCTGGACACCGCCGAGCTCCCAGCCGACGAAGCCGCACAGCTGCGTGGCCTCGCCGCTGATGTGGAGGCTACCGCAAACCGTCCAGACCGCGCCTCCACCCCGGCGGCCCGCCCCGACCGTTTCACCTACACCCTGGAGGTTGACCGGGCTGGACACCGACTCGTGCGGCGCTTCAGCGAGCCGGTTCCAGAGGAGCTGCGCACGTTGCTTGCCCTGCTGTCCAAAGCACCGCGGTTGCCCGCCCACCGGTAGGAGCGCGACCAGTCCCGACAACGGCGATCGGTGGCTGGCCAGTGGCTACGATGATCATATCGTGGCGCGTCTGTGGGCGCCCGCGTGAGCGTGCTGCGCACCCGCGACAATCGGTACGGTTGGAAGGGATCGGGTGAAGGCCAGACCGACGAGAGCCACGGCTGCGGCGGTGAGCATGGCTGCTCGCAGTCCGGCGAGCTGCGCGTCGGCGTAGCGCTCGACAAGGGCCTGCGCCTGCGCCGGCGGTATCGCAGTGCTCGCCAACGCGGCCCGCACCTGCTCGGTGGACACGAAGCCGACCCCGGCCTCAAGCTGCACCCCGACCTGCGCTCGGACGGGCTCGGAGATCCGCGGGTCGTTCTCGACGCGATTCTGGAGCGCCACGGAAAGGGCGCTGATCACGATTGCTCCCATCAGCGCGGTTCCGAGTGCCGAACCGAGGTTCTGGGCGGTGTACTGAAAGCCCCCGACCTGGCTACGGTCCGATTCGCCCACCGAGGACTGCACGACGTTGCCGAGCTGTGATGCCAGTAGTCCCAGCCCGACACCCAGCACCGCCATGGCCACCGCGAACCTCAGGTCGTCGATCCGCGGGTCGACCGCGGCCACCAGGAAGAGGGATGCACCCATCAGCACCAGCAGGCCCAGTCGCACCACCAGACGTGGGCCGACCACCCGACCGAGCACCGGACCGCTGATCGAGGTTGCCAGCATTGTGACCGAGACGGGCAGCAGCCGCAGCCCCGTCTCAAAGGCATTGAATCCCTGAACGACCTGAAGATAGAGCGGAATCGTGAAGAAAAGCCCGAGCAGAATCACGTTCTGGATGCCGAGTACCGCCAGCCCGGATCGCAGCGGTTGAACCGTCAGCAGCGCAAACCGCACCAGCGGATCGCAACCGGATCGCTCCCGGTGAGCCTCCCAGGAGCGCAACGCCATCAGCACCGCGAAGCCGGCCGCCACCACAAACGGGGTGAGGGAGAATCCGAACGGCGCCACCGGTGAATTCTTCGGCCGCAGCCATCCCCATGAACTGCTCTGCAGGATCCCGATGACGACCAGTGAAAGCCCCAGCGCTGACAGGAACGCACCGAAGACGTCGAAACCGCCGCCGGCCGCGACGGCTGGGTCACGAGAAACGGCTCCGTCACGCGAAACGGCTATGTCACGCGAAACGGCTGGGTCCCGAATCCACCGGACCATGCTGAGAATCAGCATGACCAGGACGACCTCGCCGGCGAACACGACACGCCACGTCCACTCCGTGGTCACCCAACCGCCAAGCAGCGGACCCACGGCAATACCGGCACCGGCCAGCCCACCGATCACCGCATAGGCGACCGCCCGTTCGCGGCCGGCGTAGTTGCCACTGACAAGTGCGGCCAGTGCCGGCAGCACCAATGCGGCGCCCAGTCCCTCGACAACCGACCAGCCCACGGTCAGAATGACAAGTGTGGGTGCCAGCGTGGTGATCAGCGATCCGATCCCGTAGACGACGAGGCCGACGGTGAACGTACGTCGCCGACCCCACAGATCACCAACTTTTCCACCGGTAATCATAAAGGCGGCCATCACCAGCGAGTAGGCAGTGATGACCGCCTGGATCGCGGTCACGCTCGTGTCGAAATCCTCGACGAGCCGAGTGATCGAAACGTTCATCACCGCGGCATCCAGCACCATGAGAAACTGTGCCGCACCGAGGACGACCAGCGCCTTCCACCTGCCCAACGGGCCTCCCCACGGCGGTCACCACCACGGTGGTGCGGAAATTATCCAGCCAGGAACGATCAAAAACCCGCAACGCCGCCGGACGCCGCCGAATACCGGGATCAGGCGAGAACCCTGGCCTTCATCTGCTCGAACTCCGCGTCGGAGATCGCACCGCGGTCCCGCAGTTCGGCAAGCCTGGACAACTCCTCGGATGGACTCGCCGTTCCCGCGGTCGTGCGTACGTAGTCGCGGAAGTCCTCCTCCTGACGTGCCGACCGCCGGGCAGCCCGTTCATGCATGCTGTCGCCCCGAAAAATCAGATACACCAGGACGCCGAACAAGGGCAACAGGATGACGAAGATGATCCAGGCTGCCTTTCCCCAACCGGACAGATCGTGGCTCAGCAGAACGTCGGATATAACGGCGAACAACAGGTAGAACCACAGCAGGAACAGGAAGAACCACAGCATCGTCCAGAAGACGCTGAGCAGCGGGTACTGATAATGGGTCTGCACGACTACCCCCTCGGTCGTCCGCACGCCCTTCTGGTTCCCCGACCCACACGGCCGGTAGAAGATTCGCGAGTCACGACATCACTCACCCCTGCACTACCCACCGGCCGACCTCCTTACCGCCGCCGAGCGGTAACGCCCGGTCGGTCACCCTCGCGAGGTGAATTCCAGGCGCCCGGGGCCAGATCGCCGGCAAGGAGGGGAAGACCCGACCGGCATCGAACAGGCCGTCCACCTTGAGATCAACTACCCTGATGCGTCACGCCTGAACCGCGCTCGGATGGCAGCCGGGACAGGCACTGGTGGACTGCCCATCCCGGTCATGGGACACTTCGCGCCGTGCTTTCCGCAGCCGCACCCCGCGGTGCGGACGACCCGCCCGCGGCCGCCTCCCTGATACGGGTCCCGCCGCTGACCACCGCCATGCAGCCCATGCAGCCCATGCCGCCCATGCAGCAGCCGCCTCCGGCGACACAGCCACCCCAGGCCGCCCATGCATCGCAAACCGACGGTGCATCGGACCCTGCTCCTGCCCTGCGGCGTCCGGTGTCCGAACGTCCCGATGACTTCCCCCCGGACCAGCTTCGTGACCTGCATGCCCGCCTCGCCGCCGGCGACGCCGACGCGCTCGCGCAGGTGCACGCGCGCTACGCCCGCTACCTCGCCGCCGCGGCCGCCCAGATCACCGCGGACCGCGAAGCCGCGGCCGAGGTCGTCCAGGACGTCCTGGTACACCTGTGGGAGCACCCGTTGCGGTTTGATCCTGACCGCGGCGGCCTGCGCGCCTACCTGGTCGTCATGGCCCGGCGTCGGGCGGTGGACTGGGTCCGGCGGGAAAGCGCGCGCAGGCCGTCCGAGACCGTCGCCCGGGAACTGGCCGCAACGCCCGACGGCCCGGCCGCCGACACGGTGGTGCTGACCGAGGTCACCGCGGCGATCGTGCGTCGTGGTGTGGCGGATCTCCCGTCGCTGCTGCGCGAAGCGGTGGAACTCGCCTTTTTCGACGGCTACACCTACCGTGAGGTGGCAACCCGACTCACCATTCCGGAAGGCACGGCAAAATCCCGGATCCGCGCTGCCCTGCAGAAACTTGCGGTCCGGTTGGAGCGCGAAGGGGTTCACGTGTGAGCGCCAGGAAGGTCGAACCGCACGACCTTGCGCCCGCGCACCCGTTGCGGAATCCGGCCCCCGACGGCCATGGAGGACATGTCGATGACCTTCTCGGTGCCTACCTCCTCGGCGCCTGCGATCCCGACGAGACGGTCATCGTCGACACGCACCTCGGCCGGTGCGAGCACTGCCTGGTCACGGCCGAGACGCTCAGCATCGGCCTGGTCGGTCTTGTCGGCCGGCAGCGGCACGACCTGGCCTGCGAGGTGTCCGGCGACATGCTCCGCGATGTAGCCGATGAGATAGCCGCCGAGGCGGCCGATGCGGTAGCCACCGAGGTGGACCCGGCTGGTTCCGCCGCCCTGGCCGCGGTCATGGCGGCGGCTCTGACTCGCCGTCCGGCCACGCCGGTGGCACCGGAGATCGCAGATCCCTACCTCACCCAGGTTGGCGCCGTCGACCGGTTGCTTGCCGAGCTCACCGCCGACGACTGGACGCGCGAGATCGTCAACGGTTGGAACACCCGCGAGCTCGTCGCGCATCTGGCCGCCTCCGACGGGCTGGTCGCGGCCGGGATCGGCCTGGCGGTGGATCCGCCTGTGCACAGCACCGACCTGGATGAACGGACCGCCGCCGTCCACGCTCACCAACATGACTGGACGACCGGACGCACCTGGTCGGCCTGGTATGGCGCCATGGAACGGATCGCCGAGCAGCTCCGCCGCAGCGGGCTGACTGACACGGACGGGCCGACTGACACGGACGATCGTCGCGCGCCCTTTGGCCCGCTGGGCGCCTACCTGACCATCCGGGCCTTCGAGACGTGGATCCACGGCCGTGACATCGCCGAGCGGGTCGGGCTGGCCATGCCGCTGCCACCCGCCGATCACCTCCACCGGATGGCCGACACCGCAATGCGGTGGCTCACCCCGAAGGTACGGGCCGCGCTACCACCTGCTTCCGGGGACGCGACGCTCCTTGTCAACCTCTCGGGCCCCGGTGGCGGCCGGTGGATGATCGGGCCGGACGGCACCAGCGAGATTGCCGGTAGCGGGAAACCGCCCGCCACCAGCGCGGCGATGTCCGCGCCCCTGCTCGACTTCTGTCTGCTGGTCGCCGACCGCCGCCAGGCCGGCGACATCGGCGCCGAGCTGGTGGGAGACACCGCGATCGCACAGGCGATGCTCGACGTCGCGCCCTCGTTCGCCGGCGCCTGACAGTTCACCCTCGCCCATCCCGCGCAGCAGTTCACGGGTGCCGCACCGGGTCAGCCTTTGACGCACAGGACGGCCCGCAGTTCCGCGGCGACAGCGACCAGGTCCCGCTGGTTGGCGATGACCTGCTCGATGTCCTTGTAGGCCGCCGGGATCTCGTCGATCACGCCGGCGTCCTTGCGGCATTCCACCCCGGCGGTCGCCGCGGTCAGATCCTCGACGGTGAACATCTTCTTCGCCTTCGACCGGCTCATCCGCCGACCGGCCCCATGCGACGCCGAGTGAAAAGACTCCGGATTCCCCAGTCCACGAACGATGTAGGACCGGGTACCCATCGAACCCGGGATGATGCCGTATTCCCCGGACCGTGCCGAGATCGCGCCCTTGCGGGTCACCAGCACATCCGCGCCATAATGATGTTCTTCGGACACGTAGTTGTGATGGCAGTTCACCGAGGCGAACGCTCGTTCCCCCGCATACGGACCGCTCTGCGGCGCAACCGGCAGCCGCAGTCCCGGGAAGAAACCATGCAGCACATCCTGGTACAGGCCGAGCATCGTCACCCGATTCAGCTGGGCGTACCGCTGCGCCCAGACCAGATCATGCCGGTACGCCCGCATCTCCGCCGTGCCCGCGAGGAACACCGCCAGATCCCGGTCGCGCAGGTCGCCGTTGTGCGCCAGCCGTTTCGCGATCCCGATATGGACCTCGGCCAGCTCCTTGCCGATGTTGCGTGAGCCCGAGTGCAGCATCAGCCACACCTGGTCGCCGGTATCGAGGCACAGCTCGATGAAGTGGTTGCCCGAGCCGAGCGTCCCCAGCTGCGCCATGGCCCGCTCCAGCCGTCCCGAGACCAACGGATGCAGGTCGGCGAAACCGTCCCAGAGCTCCCGGTGGGAGCGCACCCTGCTCGAGACGGTCGGGTGTCCGAGACGCCCGACCGGAATCACCGCCTCGACCGCGGCGCGTATCGCACCCAGATCATCCGGAAGATCACTCGCGGTGAGGTTCGTGCGGACGGCGGCCATTCCACAGCCGATGTCGACGCCGACGGCCGCGGGCGACACCGCGTCCCGCATGGCTACGACGGAACCGACGGTCGCGCCCTTGCCCAGGTGGACATCGGGCATGACCGCGACATGGTGATGGACATAGGGGAGATCCGCGACGGCGCGCAGCTGGTCGAGGGCTGCGCTGTCGACCTCCTGCGGACGGGTCCACATCCAGATGGGGGTCCGCGCACCCCCGAGTTCGGCAACGGCGGCCATGATCGATCGCTCCTGTTCGTCATCCGATACCCGGGCGGACGGTGCCCGGCGCTCTCATGAACAGGAGCGTGCCCGATGTATGCGGACTTTTCGAATGGTTTTCCGCCGCCGGACGCGAACGGGGCCTGCGGAAGATGTCCCGCAGGCCCCGTCGAGCGCTGTCCTCAGGTACTACCCGGCCGGACTGCTCCCGGCCGGACTGTTCCCGGCCGACCTATTCCCGGCCGACCTATTCCCGGCCGACCTATTCCCGGCCGAACTGCTCCCGAAGGCGACGAAGCGCGTCCTCGTCGATCGCGGAGGCGGGCTGGTCGGGCTCGGCGGAGGTGTAGGACGACGGGGCGACCGCGGCGGCCTCGGCTTCCTGCGCGGCCCGAATCTGCGCCTGGTGCGCCTCGTAGCGCTGCTGGGCCTCGCCGTACTGCCGCTCCCACTCGGCCTGCTGCTCCTCGAAGCCCGGCAGCCACTCCCCCGTCTCCGGGTCGAAACCCTCGGGGTAGACGTAGTTGCCCGCCTCGTCGTACTTGGCCTCCATCCCGTACTGGGACGGGTCGAACGCCTCGCCTTCGCCGACAAGGGCGCTGGAGTCGTTCGCCTGCTTGAGGGAGAGGCTGATCCGGCGCCGGTCGAGGTCGATGTCGATGACCTTGACGAGGATCTCGTCGCCGACGTTCACGACCTGCTCGGGGATCTCCACGTGCCGTTCGGCCAGCTCGGAGATGTGCACCAGACCCTCGATGCCCTCGTCCACCCGGACGAACGCGCCGAAGGGCACGAGCTTGGTGACCCGACCCGGGACGACCTGACCGATCGCGTGGGTACGGGCGAACTGACGCCACGGGTCTTCCTGCGTGGCCTTGAGCGACAGCGACACCCGCTCGCGCTCCAGGTCGACGTCGAGGACCTCGACCGTGACCTCCTGGCCGACCTCCACGACCTCCGAGGGGTGGTCGATGTGCTTCCAGGAGAGCTCGGACACGTGCACCAGACCGTCGACACCACCAAGGTCGACGAACGCCCCGAAGTTGACGATGGAGCTGACGACGCCCTTGCGGATCTGGCCCTTGGCCAGCTGCGCGAGGAACTCCGACCGGACCTCGCTCTGGGTCTGCTCCAGCCACGCGCGCCGGGACAGAACCACGTTGTTCCGGTTCTTGTCCAGCTCAATGATCTTGGCTTCGAGTTCGCGGCCGACGTAGGGCTGCAGATCGCGCACCCGGCGCATCTCCACCAGCGACGCAGGCAGGAAGCCCCGCAGCCCGATGTCAAGGATGAGACCGCCCTTGACGACCTCGATGACGGTGCCGTTGACGACGCCGTCCTCCTCCTTGAGCTTCTCGATCGTGCCCCAGGCGCGCTCGTACTGCGCGCGCTTCTTGGACAGGATGAGACGGCCCTCCTTGTCCTCCTTCTGGAGAACAAGAGCCTCTACGTGATCACCGACCGTCACGACCTCGTGCGGGTCGACATCGTGCTTGATCGAAAGCTCCCGCGAGGGGATCACGCCTTCGGTCTTGTAACCGATGTCGAGGAGCACCTCATCGCGGTCCACCTTGACGATGGTTCCGTCGACGATGTCACCGTCGTTGAAGAATTTGATCGTTTTATCGACGGCGGCGAGGAAGTCCTCAGCCGAGCCGATGTCGTTGACCGCGACCTGCGGGGTGGTCGGGGTGGGCGGTGTGGTCACGGTCTCCACGGGTCGTACGTCGGTGGTGCTCGTCAAGGGGTCGGCTCCGGCTACAGGGTTCGTCGAATGCACGAGGGGCCGGATCGAACCGCCGGGACGGAGGGACAGGGACCGTGCAAAACGAACACTGTCAGTACCGATAGCGACGCTCGAGCGGATCTACTAGGTCTGAGATCCACAGACTCTCGTGCCAGACCCAAGTCTAGGGATCGTTGTCCAGGGTGGTCAACGCCATGGCGGGTCAACCTCGTCCCGCGTCGGGGTGAACCGCGCCGGAGACGACCCGCAAACCCGACGGGACCGCGACCATGTCACATCATCGGAACGGGATGACGCACGCGGCGGACGACCCACCCCCGATTGGATGCCCAGCGGACACTGCGAGGATCGATGCCGTGAACGGACCAGAACCCGCCAGACCGGACGCGCCCCGGCCCGTCCTGCCGCAGTACCCGCCGGGCGGGTATCACCCCGCCGAGTTCGGGTACAGCGACGTCGACGACGACAGCGCCCGATGGGCCAACCGCGGCTACTGGGACGCCACCGCCGACGACTACCAGGCCGAGCATGGTGCCTTTCTCGGTGACACGGACTTCCTGTGGTGCCCCGAGGGTCTGCGGGAGGCCGACGCGCACCTGCTCGGCGACGTCCGCGGCCGGACCGTGCTGGAGATCGGGTGCGGCGGCGCGCAGTGTGCCCGCTGGCTGGTCACCCGTGGTGCGGACGTGGTCGCGCTGGACCTGTCCGCAGGCCAGCTGCGGCACGCCCGGACGCTGTCGGTGGCCACCGGTGTGGACGTCGCCCTGGTACAGGCCGACGCCACCCGGCTGCCGCTGGCCGCCGCAAGTGTGGACCTGGCCTGCTCGGCCTTTGGCGCGATCCCCTTCGTCGCGGACAGCGCGGCCGTCATGCGTGAGGTCGCCCGGGTGCTGCGTCCCGGCGGGCGCTGGGTCTTCTCCACCACACACCCGATGATCTGGTCCTTTCCCGATCATCCGGGCAGGGAGGGTCTGACCGTGGTCCGCAGCTACTTCGACCGGCGGGCATACGTCGAGCGGGACTGGGCCGGCCGGACGAGTTACGCCGAGACCCACCGTACCGTCGGTGACCGCGTCCGGGAGCTGGTGGCCGCCGGTCTGACCGTGTTGGACCTGATCGAACCGGAGTGGCCGGCCGGGCACGACCGGGTCTGGGGCCAGTGGGGGCCGGTGCGTGGCCGCCTGTTTCCATCCACCGCGATCTTCGTGACCGAAAAGGGCACCGGGACCACCTGAGACGTCCCGGCGACAACGGTGATCGCGCCACCTTTGGGCCGGCCGGCCGGAGTCCGCCATGGCCGGCCCCAGATGGCCAGCTACATGCTTGTTACAATTAGTAATGGGAATGTTGCCGTCGTGACATGGTGGGAGGACACAACGGCCAGCCGTCCGGGCACGGTGGATGCGGTCCCGGTTGCCCGGCGCCCGTGCCCACCCGAGCGCGGCCCGGTCGGCGCAAGGCCCGCCGCGCCGGCCCCGCTCGCGGTAGCGGCCCCGCTCGCGGTAGCGGCCCCACCCCGGCACGCCCTGCGGGGGGCCATCCGCGGTGCGTCCCCACTGGCCGTTGCCGCCCTCGCCGCCAACCTCGCGAACCTGCTCGTCACGCTGGTGCTCGCCCGGCATCTGTCCACCACCGCCTACGGGGCGCTGGCCCAGTTGCTGGCGCTGTTCTTCGTGGTGTCCATGCCCGGCAGCGCCCTGCTCGTCGGCGTCGTCCGCAAGGTGACGCCCTGGCAGCAGACGGGTGAGGCCGCGATGATCGACCAATGGATTGCGCGGGTCCGGCGTGGCGGTGTCGTCCTGGTCGTGTTGACCGGTATCGCAGCTCTCCTGCTGCGGGGTGTCATCGCCACGGCGCTGTCCCTGCCGGGTCCCGGCGGTGTCGCCGAGATGCTCACCGCGGGCGCCGCCTGGTGCCTGCTCTGCGTGGACCGCGGGTTGTTGCAGTCCACCCACAGGTACGCCGGCCTCGCGGCCAACCTGCTGCTGGAGGGCCTGGTCCGGGGCGCCCTCGCGGTCGGGCTGGTGCTGGCGGGTCTCGGAGCCGATGGCGTCTGCCTGGCGATCCTGCTCGGTGTACTGGTCGGGCTCGGGCACGGGCGCACGATCCTGGGCTCCCACGCCGGCCGCGCTGCGGCGCGCGCCAACCCGCCCGCCGCCAACCCGCCCGCCGCCAACCCGCCCGCCGGC
>NZ_CAUVXP010000136.1:0-15791 GCF_963555955.1 Protofrankia sp. Cas3 | reverse complement strand
GCGGACGGGTATCCCACCCGCACTGTCCGCCGGGACCGCTGGCGGGAAGGACTCGGCACCGAAGTGTGCGACGCCGCGGTGACCTGGGGGTTCGCCGCTCTCATACCTGGACGACATCGTCACCTTCACCAGCCGGGGCAACGCAGGGATGAATGGGATCGCCCGCACGCTCGGTATGACGTTTCAGGGTGAGGCGTCCGCCATCGGCCCGTGGAAGGACAACAACGTGTACGCCACCAGCCGGTCCGAGTCGGAGACGCATACCGGCGGTTGACTTCCGACCTGTCACGGACGCGGTATTGTGGTTGGCACAACAGGTCGACTCCATGTTCGGTACGGTGCGCGAGTGAGCTACTTCCTGGTCGTGTACGACCGTCGCGCAGGTCGGCTGCTTCAGGAGAAGACCTTCGCGGACCGGCGCGCAGCACTCGCAGCCCGTTTTTCTGCCGAGCGGTCGCGCGACGACGGCTCTGATGTGGAGGTAGTCGTGCTGGCCGCCAAGTCGCACGAGGCTCTTACCAAAATGGATGCCCGCTGACCTGGGCGAACGTCCCGTCGGCCCAGAACGGGACGTTCATCGTGGTCGTGGACGCCTACCGACGCGACCGGACAGCCGTGTGAGTCACTTGTGGCCGTGCGCCGCTCGGCCCGGGCGGGCGCCTCGCGCGGGACCGCGCCCACACCCGCGCACGGACACGGACACGGGCACGGATACGGACGCTGGCACGATCCTGATACTCACCCTCGGTTATGTCATGATCGCGTTGATGCTGGCGCTCGTGGTGACCGATGCCTCCGCGGTGTATCTGGCCAGACGCTCGGTGGCTTCGGCGGCCGACGGCGCCGCCCTCGCCGCCGCGCAGCATGTCAACGATGCCGCCATCTACACGGCGACCCAGGATCTCCAGCAGCTGCCGCTTGCCGAGGTTGCCGCGACCGTCGCCGGATACCAGGTCGACGCCGACCCGTCCGGGCACACGGTGCTCACGGCGCAGCTGCTGAACCCGACGACCGTTCGGGTGACCGGCAGTCGAACGGTCGTGTTGCCGGTGGTGGCGCTCCTGGGCATCGGCCCGGTCACCGTCACAGCCAGCGCGGACGCCCAGTCGCTCGTCCGTCCACCCGGCCCCTGACGGTATTCGGGCTGCTGCGACCCTGCGCGGGCCACCGGAGGTCTCGGAGCGAGAGGATCAGAACCAGGGGGTCGTGACGGCGATAAGATCGTCGAGCTGATGGCCGGTGCGCCTGGCGGCGAGCGCGGAGACGTCGCGGACGAGCCGGGCGACCCACTGTGCCGGCCGGTGCATGGCCAGGGTCACAGCCCGCGACGCATGGTGCGCCGCTTCGTCGGGGTCGGGGCGGTTGCGTGCCAGCGCGGTCCGTGCCTGTGCCATGTGCACGGCAATGATCATACCGGTCTGCCCGCTGTCCGCGATCAGCGCGGCGGCCCGTTCAAGGTAGGGCTCGGCCTCGTCCGCGACACCGACGGTGGTCAGCGCCTCGGCACTGGCGAGGGCCAGGTCCGCCGGGGAATACGTGTCGAGCGCGAAGCCGGGGCGTCCCTGCGCGGACGGGGCCAGCAACTCCATGATCTGCCAGGCGCGGACCACCGCCTGCCGGACGCCGGCGACATCGCCGACGGCCGCGTATGAGCCGGCCGAGACCTTGCCGGCCACCATGGCCCGGGCCGGGCTCGCTCCGGCGATCCGGCCGGCGGCCCCGGCGATCTGCAGTGCCACCGCCGGGCTGTGCTGGCGTACCACCCGGGCGCGTATCGCCAGGGCACTGCCGGCCAGCGGGCCGTCGCCGGCGGCGCGTGCCACCGTTGCGGCCCGATCGGCCAGCGAGACGGCGTCGCCGTGGCGCCCCTGGTCGTATGCGGCGCCTGCCATGGTGGCGGTCACGGCAGCGTGCAGGCGCATCCAGTCCAGGGCGACCGCCCCCCGCAACCGTCGGGTGCGCGGCACCGTCCGGGTGGTCTGGTGCAGGGGTGTCAGCGCCGATATGGTGTCGGACAGGTCGGCCGTCTCGTAGTTGACGAGCGCTTCGCTCAGGATCTGGATGCAGGTGTCATGCAGCTCGCCGGTATCGACAGGTGGGTCGGTACCGGCGGTATTGTCGGTCACGGCTCTCCAGCGTTCACCAGCGCGAAATCGGTCTAAGATGGCCCGGGTGACATTCAGCTGTCACCGC
This sequence comes from Protofrankia sp. Cas3, assembly GCF_963555955.1. Lineage (NCBI taxonomy): Bacteria > Bacillati > Actinomycetota > Actinomycetes > Frankiales > Frankiaceae > Protofrankia > Protofrankia sp. Cas3. The sequence goes on along the minus strand of NZ_CAUVXP010000136.1, from coordinate 13,598 downwards.
TTTCCGACCGAAGAGCCCGTCGGGCCGAAGAGCCCGTCGGGCCGAAGAGCCCGCTGGCAGTCAAGATAGTCGGTGGGACGGTCCGGTGCCTCGGTGGCAAGGGCCTGCTGGATGTGCTCTGGGTCTCTTTGCGCGAATTCTGAATCCAAGACGCCGGCGTGGGTTCCGGCCTCGCCACGCCAAGATCGGCATCCAGGTGGGGGCGGCGCGTTTCCGACGGTAAGGTGGGTCTCATGGCCGCCGACCTCGCAGAGGAGATCAAGACTCTCGACTCGACGCTCGCAGGCATCGAAACAGTTCTTGATCTTGAAAGTCTCCGACGCCGCGCCGCGGACCTGGAGCGTGAGGCAACGGATCCGGACCTGTGGAGCGACCAGTCCAGGGCGCAGGGCGTCACCCGCCGGCTCTCGTCGGTGCGTGGGGACATCGCCCGGGTCGAAGCGCTGCGGCGGCGCCTCGACGACATCATCACCGCTCTCGACCTCGCCGATGAGGACCTGCTGGCCGAGGCCGCGGTGGGCCTTCCCAAGCTCGCTCGTGACATCTCCACGCTCGAGGTCCGTACGCTGCTGTCCGGTGAGTACGACGAGCGGGACGCGATCATTCAGCTTTCCGCCGGTGCCGGTGGCGTGGACGCCGCCGACTGGACGGCGATGCTGCTGCGCATGTACCTGCGGTGGGCCGAACGGCACGGCTACGGCGCCGAGGTGTTCGACACCTCCGAGGCGGAGGAGGCGGGTCTGAAGTCCGCCACGTTCCAGATCAGGGCGCCGTACGCCTACGGGACGCTGCGCAGCGAGCACGGCGTCCACCGGCTGGTGCGGATCAGTCCCTTCGACAACCAGAACCGCCGCCAGACGTCGTTCGCGGGGGTCGAGGTGACCCCGGCCGTCGAACAGGCCGACCACGTCGAGATCGACGACAAGGAACTGCGGATCGACATCTTCCGTTCGTCGGGTCCGGGCGGGCAGGGCGTCAACACCACCGACTCGGCGGTGCGGATCACCCACCTGCCGACGAACATTGTGGTGACCTGCCAGAACGAACGCAGCCAGCTGCAGAACAAGGCCGCGGCCATGATGGTGCTGCAGGCCAAACTGCTGGAACGCCGGCGTGTCGAGGAGGCCGCCGAGAAGCAGCGGCTGACCGGCGGTCCGCAGGACGTGTCCTTCGGCTCGCAGATCCGCAACTACGTGCTGCACCCGTACCAGATGGTGAAGGACCTGCGCACCGAGGTGGAGACGTCCGGCACCGGGGCGGTGCTGGACGGCGACATCGACGACTTCATCGATGCGGAGGTCCGCTGGCGACGCACCAACGAAGGCGCCAGCTGATCGCTGGCGCGGCAACAGGTCGTCGTGCCCCGGACAACGGGAAGGTGTCGATTTCGGCCACATCCGACGGCGTTTGAGCGATCCTGACCGAATGGCCGTACCGGTCAGGAGCCGAGCCGTTGATGTCGTGACGCCAGGTACTCGTCAACCCACAGCCGGTTGCGACGTCGTCCAGCCAGTCGCGCATCCGTGCCGGCACCAGCGGATGGCTTGGCGGGCTCATGCCTCCCGGGAAGGGCGCGATGTCATGTTCCCGGAAGCGGTAGTCCACCGAATCGGTCCAGCAACTCCGCGACAGCTGAGTCGACACGTATGTACACCTCGATGCGGGATGGGCGCCCGCGCCGGTTCCCGCGGGTGGTTGCGGCGCCCGATCCGGCGAAGTTGCTGAGTTCGGCCATATCTAATTAGAGCAGAGCAACTTCGGTGACGGCCCCGGCCCGCCCGGCACGCCCGGTAGGACGCACACTCTGGGGTGTGGACAGTTTCGAGACGGATCCGACTGCCGGTGCCGACCAGTGGGCGGGGACGCCGCAGGGGCACCCGCGCATGGACGCGCAGGTGGGCCGACGTGCAGGTGCGCCTCGGGGCGGGACCGGCTGGGTTGCGCTGGTCGGAGGTGGTCCGGGGCGTCCTGATCTGATCACCGTTCGCGGTCTGGAACTGCTGCGCCGGGCCGACGTGGTGGTCGTCGACCGGCTGGCCCCGCGGGCGTTGCTCGACGACCTCGGGTCCGGCGTCGAGATCGTGGATGCGGGCAAGGAGGTACACGGCCACAACATCACCCAGGATCAGATCAACCGTCTGATCGTTGACCGGGCCGGGCGGGGACTCGGGGTGGTACGGCTCAAGGGAGGAGATCCCTTTGTCTTCGGTCGCGGTGGTGAGGAGGCGCTGGCGTGCCTGGACGCGGGGGTGCCCTGCGAGGTTGTGCCGGGTGTGACGAGCGCGGTGGCCGTTCCGGCATTGGCCGGCATTCCGGTCACCCACCGTGGGATTACCCAGGACGTCACGATCGTCTCGGGTCACCTCGATCCGTCCCATCCGGGCTCGACCGTCGACTGGGACGCCGTGGCGACCGGTGCCGGGACGATCGTCGTCCTGATGGGCGTCGGCGCGCTCGCGCAGATTGCCGCGGAGTTGGTCAAGCGAGGCCGCGCGGGATCCACTCCGACCGCTGTGATCCACGGCGGGGGAACCGCTGATCAGCAGGTGGTGACCGGCCCCCTCGCCGACATCGCGGCCCTGGCCGCCGAGGCGGGCATCATGGCGCCATCCGTGATCGTCATTGGTGACGTGGTCGCGCTGCGCGAGATGCTGGCCTGATACCCGTGACCTGACCGGCCGAACAAGACCGGCAGCTAGCCGTGTCGAACAGCCAGCAGGGTCAGCATCAGCAGCACCGACACGATGACGATCAGCGCCTGGGGTGTGATCGTGATGGATGGCTGGTGCATGGAGTCACGGGCTGCCCGGCAGGACGCACACCGTCCCTCGGCGACCGGGCCGGCACAGCGGGCGCATATCAGGTCCTCGCAGCACATGCCGTCGACCTCCTTGCGTCCGGTACTGGAAGCATCATCGCCCTCGGGGGCTGACCCGCACAATGTCTGGCGGTTCAGAAAAGTTCCGCCACCGTTCAGGCGGCTACCCCATCTGTCTACCCACCGGCCTCGCCGCCACCCCTGGGTGCCTCGCACGACGTCCCTTGCGGCTGGCTAGCATCCACTGGTGACTTACAGTCTCAATGTGGATGCGAGGAGTGGCAAACGTGATTCGCATGACCTTGGTGACCAAACAGTATCCAGCGGGTGCGCGGCCCGCGTTGGATGATGTGACCGTCGAGATCACCGCCGGGGAGTTCGTCTTCCTGGTCGGTCCGTCGGGTTCGGGGAAGTCCACCTTTCTACGGCTGCTTCTGCGGGACGAGCGGCCGACCGCCGGTGTGGTCGAGGTTGCCGGCCGGGACCTGGCCGCCATTCCCGACCGTCGGGTGCCGCTGCTGCGCCGGCAGGTGGCGTGCGTTTTCCAGGACTTCCGGCTGCTGCCCGACCGGACGGTCGCCGGCAATGTGGCCTTTGCCCTGGAGGTCACCGGTCGGCCGCGCCATGTGGTCCGCACTCTCGTCCCCGAGGTTGTCGACCTGGTGGGACTGGCAGGTAAGGAGAACCGCTATCCCGACGAGCTGTCCGGCGGAGAGCAACAACGGGTCGCGGTGGCCCGGGCCTTTGTCGGGCGTCCGCGGATCCTGCTGGCTGACGAACCGACCGGCAACCTCGATCCGGCCACGAGTTCAGGGATCTTGAAGCTCTTGGACGCGATCAACCGGGCCGGGACGACCGTCGTCATGGCTACGCACAACGCCGCTGCGGTGGACGCCATGCGTCGGCGGGTCATCGAGCTTGAACACGGGGCGCTGGTACGCGACCAGGTGCGAGGCGTCTACGGACTGGCCCTGTAGGACATGATCGCTAATATGCGCGTCGGCCCGGTGCTCGCCATCGGTGTCACCAGCCTGCGGCGCAACCTGTCCATGACCCTCGGAGTGATCGTCACCGTGGCGATCTGCCTTACCCTGCTCGGAGCCGGCCTGCTGCTGCGGGCCCAGGTTCGCACCGTCGACGGGTTCGTTCTCGACCGGATCCAGGTCGTCATCGACCTCAATGACGGGGTGTCCAGCGCGGAGCGGGACGAGCTGGCCGCGGATCTGCGCGCCGACTCGTTGGTGCGGGCCGTCGTCTACGAGGACAAGGCGCACGCATTCGCGCGTTTCACCCGTGACTTCCGCAATTCGCCGGATGTCGTCAGTGGCGTGAGCGTGGATGATCTGCCCGCGTCGTTCCGTCTGACGCTCGTCGATCCACGTCGGTCCGGCGAGATCGTCGCGGATTACTCCGGAAGAGATGGTGTCGACCGGGTACGGGACCAGCGTGCGTTGCTCGCACCGCTCTACCGCTTCCTGCACGCGTTCGCGGTCGGGGCCTTCGTCCTCGCCGCGGTTCAGGCCTTTGCCGCGTTCGTGTTGATCTATACGATGATCCGGGTGTCCGCGCACGGGCGACGCCGGGAAACCGCGGTGATGCGGCTGGTGGGAGCCACCAACGCGACGATCCGCGCGCCCTTCGTCGTGGAGAGTGCGGTCACGGGCCTGCTCGGCGGGACGTTCGCGGCGATAGCGCTGATCGCCTGCAAGATCTATCTTGTTGATCATCGGTTTGCCCGGCAGACCACGTTTCCGCTCCTGGACTGGGGCGCGGTGTGGGCCGCCGCAGTCGGTGTTCTCCTGATCGGCTCCGCGGCGACCGCGTCCCTGGCTGTGGTCGCGCTCCGCCGGCACCTGCGGGTCTGACCCACGGCTGGCTCCGCCATGCCGTGTGGCTGGCCTGCCGTGCAGTCGGCGTAGCCTAAGTGGTCGAAGACGGCGTGAAGCTGCTGGAGAACCTGTCAGGAAGAGGAACACCGAACGTGGCGAAGGAGATCGGCAGGAAGCTGGTCGCACAGAACCGGCGGGCCCGACATGACTACACGATTCTCGACACCATCGAGGCCGGGCTGGTGCTGCATGGCACCGAGGTGAAGTCGCTACGGGCGGGCCGGGCGTCGCTGGTGGATGCCTTCGCGCAGATCAGCGACGGGGAAGCGTGGCTGCACGGCATGCACATCGCGGAGTACGCAGAGGGTACGTGGACGAATCACACCCCGCGCCGGCGCCGCAAGCTGTTGCTGCACCGCGACGAGATCGCCAAGCTGGTCGGCAAGACCAAGGAGGGCGGCCTGACCATCGTCCCGCTGTCCATCTACTTCAAGGACGGCCGGGCCAAGGTAGAGGTCGCGCTCGCCCGTGGGCGCAAGACCTACGACAAGCGGCACGCGCTCGCCGAGCGGGACGCCACCCGTGAGGTCTCCCGGGTGCTGGGTCGGCGGGCCAAGGGCCGCGAGGACTGATCCGTGCCAGCCTGCACTGATCGGTGGCGACCATCGTGCGGGCATCGTGACCTGTCTCGCCAGCGGTACGGGCGCCGTCCGTCAGACCGGGGTGGTGGACAACCGGGCGTTCGTGGGAAGATGGGGGACGCGGCCGACGTTGGGTCGTGTGGGCGGTCGTCCAGGCGGCCCGCAGCAAGAGCGATCAGCGGTACTATCGGAGCAAGGGCAACACTCGACAGAACGAATACTGACAGAACACGGGGGTGACCGGCTTCGACTCCGGACGTCGAGGCAGGGGAAGCGGGCCGAGGATGAGCGGTTATCTCGATAACGATCCGCTCAAAGAAATAACTGCCAACAAGACGCAGTCTGTTCCAGCCGCTTACAGCCTCGCTGCCTAAGCGCTACTAAGGAACCGTCAGCCTGAGAGTTCCTCCGGCTCAGGGTCTGGCGTCGCTAGGAGGATCACTCTCTGACCCGGTCACGGGGTCAGATGGGACATCTCACAGTGACTGAGCCCACACCGGCATGCCTGTGTGATTGGTGGGGCTGAGAAACAAGTAGCAGGCTGCGCCCGGAGAAGTCCTGTTGCGGTGCCGGAGGACGCGGGTTCGATTCCCGCCACCTCCACGAGCTGGTTGATGCTGTTCGCCGACGGTGGGTCGGCTTCCCGGGGGGCGTGATGTCCGTCCGGGAGGCGACCCCCCGGACCCCCGGTGCGGGGCTTCGCCCCCCGGGCACCTGGGCGTTCGGTGGTTTTCGTCGCTATAACGACCCTTTTTACCTACGCCCGGCCGGCGGCAGCACGAGGAGTAGGTGACTTTCGCGGCAATAGCGACGTCTTCTACCGACCGTCTCCGTTGGTGTCATCGGGCTGCCCCCTCAGCAGCCCGATGACACATTCGGAGGCCTCACCTCCACGGTCCACAATCGGTTCAGGGGCGGGAACCCGCCCGGGTACGGCGGGCGTAGCGCATTCCGGCCGGCGGTCCGGATGTCGTACCGCGTCGCGCCCGTTCGCCGAGTATGTACAGCACACGTCGCAATGCCAGTCCGGCGGCGTCTGAGCGGATGCTGACCTCCTTTTCTCCGTCCTCTCCGTCGCTCCCACTGGATATCAGCGGCAGGCCGTCCAGCCCGAATCGCTCCTGAAGCGCAATGTCCTCGGCCAGGATGGCCTGCTCGAAGCGGGCGGCGGCGGCCAGCCGCTCGGGGTCTCCGCCGAGGTCGTCGCGCAACAAGCGGGTGTAGACGCGGGTCGAGTTGGTGTCCTCGGGTTGTAGGCAGAAAAAGATCGTGTTTGTGCTGCCGGCGTCGGGATATTCCAGCACCAGGCGCAGTTGGAACGGTGGACGGTAAATGTAGGTCGACCGGCGGCGCTGAATCAATGGTCGCAGACCGGCTGCCACGCCCGGGTCCTCAGGGTTGGCGACGGTCTGGTTCATGCGCGCCCGGAATCCGTTGCCATCGGGAGTGATTTTGTATGGAGGGACGATCGTCTCCTCACCCGCGCCGATCGTGTCAGCGTGGACGAACGGGAGATGTGCGGTGTCGAGGAAGTTGTCGGCGAGCAGACCGGCACACGACGACGTCAGTACGACATCCAGCCACACCGAGTCAAAGGCGGGGTCGGCCGCCTCAGGCAGGTCGATGATGTCCGCGAACGGTTCCTCGGGCGCGAGCCATACCAGCCCGTGGCGTTCGACGGCACCCCACGCGGGGGTCGCCCGGGCCTGCTTGGGTGCGGGCACGCCCGGCCCGAGCGCGGGTACGGCCGTGCATTCCCCGGATGCGACGAAACGCCAGCCGTGATAGCCGCAGACAAGCTCGGGACCGTCCACCCGGCCGGCCGAAAGCGGCGCCAGGCGATGCGGGCACCGGTCGGCGAAGGCAACCACGTGGTCATCGAGCCGGGCGATCGCCCAGGGTTCACCGAGAAGGCGGACAGGCACCGGTTCGTCGCCGACGTCCGATGAGCGTGCAACCGGATGCCAGCCGCGTCGAAGAGAGGGATCTGTGTTTGTCAGCAATTGCGGAACGTCAACCACCTCCAGGAACAGGGGCCGTCGGATGACAGGCGCGGATGACAGGTCAGATCGCGTTCGCTGAAACGCATGCTCAGAGTATGACGATTCAATCCCGTTGATGTTTCGACTTCACCTCCCGGATGTGACGCAAAGTGACGGTGATTGACATCTCATCCGAGCTGGCATCAATGAAGCTGACGTGATGGTCGTCCCTTTTCCGGGAATTTCACGCACGCCTGGGTACATGGCGGATACGGCGCGCCGTCGGTGCAGGTGGGCGGCGTTCATTTCGCGTTAAGGGGGCTGGTGGCCGGCCGTTGTCGGCTCTCATCGGGTCCGGCCAGCGGCAAACACCGAAGACTCCTCCCGTCGCCGATGGTGAACATGCGCGTAACCTCGCGGCTCTATCGTCGGTGGGTATGTGGGTTGCGCGCGGCCGACCGTCATCCCTGCCAGCGTCCCTGCCCGGCTGCCTCGGCGCCCCGCGGCACCCGGCGTCCCGAAGACGACGCGATCATGAATCATCCGCCCGGACCAGGTGTGCCACATGATCGTGGCAGCTCCATCTCAACTCGCCGGCCGGGCCGGTCGGGCCGGCGACCCCGCCGCCGGCCCGACGACCCACATGTACCGGCCCCTGACCGTCGCCGAAGTCGTCGACGCCCTGGCCGACGGGGATGGCGAGCTCCTGGCCGGCGGCACCGATCTGGTACCCGCGCTGCGTGCCCGCCGGCGGGACCCGGCTCGGATCGTCGCCCTGCGCCGGGTCCTGGAGCTGCGCTCGCGCGGGGCCAGCGCAAATCTGTTGATTATCGGCGCCGGTGTCACCTATCACGATCTGACGGGCTGGTCGCTGTCACCGGGACTGGCGGCGACGGCGCGGGTGGTCGGCTCGCCCCAGATCCGCAACACGGGCACGGTGGGTGGGGCGCTGGGCACCGCCAACCCGCGGGGAGACCTGTTGACCTTCCTGTCCGCGGCCGACGCCGAGGTGGTGATCCACAGCGTGCAGGGGGTGCGGACCGTGGACGTCCCGTCTTTCCTGGCCACCGGTCTGGACCCGACCGAGCTGGTCACGGCCGTCCGACTGCCCCGCCCATGTGGACCGCAGGTCTACGTGAAGATCGGTTCCCGGCAGGCCGCATCGACGGCGCTGGTCTCGTGCGCGCTGGTTGTCGACCGGGTGCATGAGCGGGTGAACTGCGCGATCGGCGGGGTTGCGGGCCGTCCGACGCGTCCGCGTGCCGCCGAGGAGTTCGTCCGCCAGGGCATCGACTGGGCGGCTGGCACGATCGCCGCGGATGTCGCGGCCGGGTTCGGCGAGCTCGTGGCGCAGGCCGCCGCGGTCGTGCCCGATCCCCTCCCGGACGAGGTGGGCGGGTCGGCGGCCTACCGCCGGCATGCGGCCGGAGTGCTCGCGGCCCGCGCGGTGGCCCGCTGCCTGTCGGCTGCGGCCCCGGCCCCGGCTGTGGCTCTGGCTCTGGATGCGCCCCCGGATGCGCCCCCGGGGGCGGCGGGATCAGAGGCCGGCGGGTGGGGTCGGAAATGAACGCCGACACCGGCGCTGATGGTGATGCCGCGGCTACGACTGGCGCCGAGACCGGGGCCGAGACCGGCGCCGAGACTGATCCGCAGGTGTCCTATCACCTGCACATCGACGGGGTGCTGCGGCCGGTTACCAATGCCTGGTTGTCGGAGTCCCTGCTCGGCGTGCTGCGTGACCACCTGGGCGTGATGTCGGTCAAGGACGCCTGTGAGCAGGGCCGATGCGGCTCCTGCTCGGTGCTCATGGACGGCCGGCTGGTCGCGGGTTGCACGGTGCTCGCGGCGGACGCCGCAGGCGCTCAGATCACGACCGTCGCCGGGCTGGGCCCGGGCGGCCCGGCCCGGGCGGTGCGGGCAGCGTTCCTCGCCCACGGGGCCGTCCAGTGCGGCTTCTGTACGCCGGGGTTCGTCGTCGCCGTGACCGATCTGCTGGCCCGCCGTCCGGGCGCCGACGAGGACGAGATCAGGGAGGCCTTGGCGGGCAACATCTGTCGGTGTACCGGCTACGGGCGGATCATCGCCGCCATCCGGTCCGTCCAGGACGCCCGCCGGTGATCGATGGCAGGCTGTGGGCCGATGACGCACTCACGTTCACCCGGTGATCAGGCGTCCAGCGATCAGACGTCCAACGATCAGACGCAGACCGATCAGGGCGTCGGTAGGTCCGTGCCCCGCCCGGACGGCGCGGCCAAGATCGACGGGACGTTCCCGTACGCCGGTGATCTCTTCCTGCCGGGGATGCTGCACGCTCGGACGTTGCGCAGCCCCCATCCCCGGGCCCGGATCCGGCGTATCGACACGGCCGCGGCCCGGCGCATACCGGGCGTGGCGGCGGTCGTGACCGCGGCGGACGTACCCGGCCGGGCGACCTACGGCCTGATCGTCGCAGACCAGCCGGTGTTCGCCGGCGATGTCGTGCGCTACCAGGGTGAGCCGGTCGCCGCGGTCGCGGCGCGCGACGCCCGCACCGCCGCCCGGGCGCTCGCCGCCATCGACGTCGACTATGAGCCCCTACCGCCGGTGACCGATCCCGAGTGGATCGTGGACGCCGGCGGTGACGCCGATCCGTTGCATCCCGACGGCAACATCTTTCGCGAGATCCATCTGCGGCACGGTGAGCCGGACACCCGTGGCGAGGTCGAGGTCAGCGACTCCTACGTGGTGGGCATGCAGGACCAGGCCTTCCTCGGCTGCGAGGCCGCGCTGGCGGTGCCGGCGGCGGACGGCGGTGTCGACATGCGGGTCGCCACCCAGTGGCTGCACTCCGATCGCGAGCAGATCGCGGCGTGTCTGGGCATCCCCGAATACCGGGTACGGCTCACCCTTGCCGGGGTCGGCGGAGCCTTCGGTGGACGTGAGGACATCACCCTCCAGATCCACGGCGCGCTGTTGGCACGGGTCACCGGGCAGCCGGTGCGGATCCGCTACGACCGGGTCGAGTCGTTCCTCGGCCATCCGCACCGGCATCCGGCTCGGCTGTGGTTCCGTCACACCGCGTCGGGCGCCGGGCAGCTCGTCAGCGTCCACGCGCGTGTGATCATGGATGGTGGGGCGTACGCGTCATCGTCCCCGGCGGTGCTGACCAACGCGGTGACGCACGCGGCAGGGCCCTACCGGGTCCCCCACGCCATGGTGGACGGCTGGGTGGTGCGGACGAACAATCCGCCGTGCGGGGCGATGCGCGGCTTCGGGGTTCCCCAGGTGGCGTTCGGGCACGAGGCGCAGATGGACCGGCTCGCGGACGCCCTGGGCATGGACCCGGTGGAACTGCGTCGCCGCAACGCCCTCGAACCCGGCGATGTGCTGCCCACCGGCCAGATCGTGGCTGCCCCGATGCCGTCGCGGGAGGCGATCGCGACGGTCGCGGCCCGTCCGCTGCCACCACCGGTGTCAGACCGCACCCCGGTGACGTCGCTGCCGGGCGGGCGGCTGGCCGGGTCCGAGCCGAGCCGGATCCGCCGTGGTGTCGGCTACGCCCTGGCCTACAAAAACCTGTTGTTCTCCGAGGGTTTCGACGACTTCGCGACCGCCCGGGTGCGCCTGGAGCTCGGGCCGGACGGCACACCGCGGGTCGTCGTGCACAGCGCGTGCGCGGAGGTCGGCCAGGGTTTCGTGACGATCGCCGGGCAGATCGCGCGGACCGAACTCGGGGTGGACCAGGTACTGCTCGCCCCGGCGGACACCGCCGTCGGCAGTGCCGGGTCGACCAGCGCATCCCGCCAGTCGTGGATGAGTGGTGGGGCCGTGCGTGCCGCCGCCGTCGCGGTGGCCGCGCAGCTGCTGGCGCGGGTGGCCGGCCGGCTGGGCCTGCCCGCCGTGGTGGTCGCGCAGCCACGGCGGGTACTGACGCTCGTCGGCGGTGAGATCGTCGCCAGCGAGGTCGGGGTGCGGATGTCTGTTGCCGAGGTGCTCGCCGCCGACGGACCGGTCGAGGCCGTGGAGGTCTTCCGCCACCGGCGGACCCAGCCGCTGGGCCCGGACGGCCAGGGCGACGTACACGTGGCGTTCGCCGTGGCGGCGCACCGCGCGGTCGTGGACGTGGACGTGGACCTTGGTCTGGTGCGGGTGGTGTCGATGGCGCTCGCCCAGGATGTCGGCCTGGTGCTCAACCCGATGGCGCTGCGGGGGCAGGTGGAGGGCGGCACCGCCCAGGGGCTCGGGCTCGCGCTCATGGAGGAGCTCGTGGTCGAGGGCGGAGTGGTGCGCAACCCCACGTTCCACGACTACGTCCTGCCCACCACCGCCGACATCCCGGCGCTGGACTTCGTGGCGCTTACCTACCCGCAGCCCGGCTCGCCCTACGGCGTCAAGGGGGTGGGGGAGGCGCCGACCTGTTCGGCGACCCCGGCGGTGGTGGCGGCGGTCCGGGCCGCGATCGGCCGTGACCTGCGCCGGGTACCGATCCGTCCCGAGGACCTGATCCGTCCCGAGGACCTGATCCCTCCCGATGACCTGGTCGGCCGATGACCACGACCCCGCTCGGGTTTCCCGAACGTCCCGAGATTCTGCGGTCGACACGGGTCGTGACCCCGGACGGCGTCCGGCCGGCCGCCGTCCACATCGCGGGCGGGCGGATCACCGCGGTCACGCCCCCGGCGGCCGTCGCAGCCGGCCCGCGCGTCATCGAGCTCGGGGACCTCGCCCTGCTGCCCGGGGTCGTGGACACCCACGTCCACGTCAACGAACCCGGACGTACCGAGTGGGAGGGGTTCGCCACGGCCACCCGGGCCGCTGCCGCCGGTGGCGTCACCACGATCGTGGACATGCCGCTGAACGCCATTCCGCCGACGACCTCGGTCGCGGCGCTGGCGGCCAAGCGGGCCGCGGCGGCCGGTCAGATAGCGGTCGACGTCGGCTTCTGGGGCGGGATCATCGGCGCTGACATCGGGGACCTCGCGCAGCTCGCGGCCCTGCACGACGACGGGGTGTTCGGCTTCAAGGCGTTTCTCGCGCCGTCGGGGGTGGCGGAGTTTCCGCACGTGCCCATGGAGGTCCTCGCCGTCGCGGTGGACCGTGCCGCCCGACTCGGCGCGCTGACCGTCGTCCACGCCGAGTCACCGTCGGTCCTGGCTGGCGCGCCGCCGGTGGCGGGCCGGACGTTCGCGAGCTGGTTGGCCTCGCGTCCACCGGCCGCGGAGACCGAGGCGGTGGCCGGGCTCGCCGCGCTGTCGGCCGCGACCGGTGCCCGCCTGCACGTCCTGCACCTGTCCGCGGCGGGCGCCCTGGACGACGTTCTCACCGCCCGTGACGTCGGGATCGCGCTGACCGTGGAGACCTGCCCGCACTATCTGACGTTCACCGCCGACGAGGTTCCCGACGGAGCGACCCTGTACAAGTGCGCGCCGCCCATCCGCGGGGAGCGCAACCGGGACACGCTGTGGCAGGGGCTTGCCGAGGGTCTGTTCGCCGGGGTGGTGACCGACCATTCGCCGGCCACGCCGGCGCGTAAGGCACTCGATTCGGGCGACTTCGCGCAGGCGTGGGGCGGGATCGCCTCGGTGCAGCTCGGCCTCGCCGCGGTGTGGACCCAGGCCCGCTGCCGCGGTCACGACCTGGCCGAGCTGGCCCGCTGGATGTGCACCGGCCCGGCCGATCTCGTCGGTCTGGGGCGCAAGGGCCGCATCGCCCCGGGTGCCGACGCCGACCTCGCTGTGATCGACCCGGACGGGTCCTTTGTCGTTGATCCGGCCAAACTGGCCCATCGCCACCCGCTTACGCCCTACGCTGGGCGGACGCTGTACGGCGTGGTGCGTGCGACCTACCTGCGTGGTGAACGTGTCGACGGCGACCGGCCACCGCGTGGCCAGCTGCTGTCGAGATGAACCGGCTGAGGTGTCCCACGCCGCACACCCGCACCCCGAACACCCGCACCCCGAACATCGACATTCCGAACATCGACATCCCGAACAGCCGGTGGACCCGACTCGCAGGAGAAGAGGACCAGTGAGCGACGCACCCGATCTCACGAACCTTGTCGACCTCGCCGGCGCCAGGTTCGGTGGATCGGTGGTGACCGTCAACGACGAGTTCTTCGCGCTCGCCGAGCGGATGTTGTTGCCCGAGCCGCCGATCGCCAGGCCGGGGGTCTTCACCGAGCGGGGTGCGTGGACGGACGGCTGGGAGACCCGCCGCCGCCGCGAGCCGTACGGCTCGGACTGGGCGATCGTCCGGCTCGGTGCGCCCGGTGTCGTGCGAGCGGTGACCGTCGACACCACCCACTTCACCGGTAACGCGCCGGAGTCGGTGGAGCTGCACGGTGCCACGC
>NZ_CAUVXP010000135.1:0-16119 GCF_963555955.1 Protofrankia sp. Cas3 | reverse complement strand
ATTCCTCCCCGGCCTGAAGGCCGGAGCATCCTCCGGCTACTCGGTGACCCGGCGGCCGTCCAGGACGTCCTGGTGGCATCCCAGCGGGTATTCGTCAAAGGCATTCACCGGCGCCGGACACCCGTCGACGAGGGGGTACAGCCGCTGGCGCTGATACTGGGATCCGGGCTTCTGACCAGCACAGGCGAGCTGCACCGGATTCGACGCCGGCTCATCCAACCGCTGTTTCACCGTCAGCGGATAGCCGCCTACGGCACCGTATTCGCGACGCTGGCCGAACAGGCGGCCGACGGGTGGTCCGAAGGAACACGCCTGGACATGCACAGGCAGATGACCGAACTCACGCTCGGGATCATAGCCAGGACCGTGTTCGACCTACCCGTCGACAATGAGGTCGTGACCACCGTGCGGCGGGCACTGGCGGTGAACATGGGCGTGTCACAGCGAGCAGTCATCCCGGGCGGTCGCCACCTGGAAAAGTTGCCACTGCCTGCGATCAGACGAGCTCGGGACTCGCGCGCAGACCTCGATGCACTGGTCCGAAAGATGATCACAAACCGTCGGCAACACCCGACCGGCGGCGACGACCTGCTGTCACTGCTGCTGGCGGCCTGCGACGCCGAAACCGGGGCACCCCTGGACGACGACGCCGTACGCGACGAGGCCCTGACAATCCTGCTCGCCGGACACGAGACCACGGCGAACGCGCTCAGTTGGGCCTTCCATCTCCTCGGCGCAGCCCCGCGGGTGCGCGACGCGCTGCACGCGGAGCTGGACGAGGTTCTCGGCGACCGGCTCCCCACGCTGGACGATCTGCCCGACCTTCCGTACACACGGGCGGTGTTCACCGAGACACTGCGGCTCTACCCGCCAGCCTGGATCATGTTCCGGCGGACGCTGAAGGACCACTCACTAGCCGGGTACCACGTCCCCGCAGGTTCAACAATCATGATCAGCCAGTGGGTCGTGCACCGTGACCCGCAATACTGGCCGGACCCGGACTGCTTCGTCCCGGAACGCTGGCTGGATCCCGCCGCGAGCACACCACCGGTGAACACACCACCGGAGAGCACAGATGACCGGAGTGCGCCCGAGTCGAGCGCACCGGCCCCGGCGTCCCGGAGCACCCGGCCCAGGTATGCGTTCTTCCCCTTCGGGGGCGGCAGCCGTCAGTGCATCGGCAACACGTTCGCGGAGATGGAAGGAACGCTCATACTCGCCACGATCTGCCGGCGCTGGCGCCTGGACCCCGTTGCGCAGGTTCCGGTCGTTCCGCTCCCCCGCGTGACGTTGCGCCCCCGCTCCGGAGTACCGATGACCGTCCATCGCCGCACCCGATGATCGCTACCGGTCGCCGTCGGCGACAGTCCCGAGCGTGGGCAGGTCGTGGATGACGATTCGCCGATAGCGGGTGCTGAGGATGCCGGCGGCCCGCAACTCGGCCAGCGCCTTGTGCGCGCTCGGCTCGCCGGCGCCTATCAGCGCACCAACCTCGGGTTGCGTCAGCACGCCGATCGAAATGCCGTCGTCAACCGCCTCGCCGTGCAGGTAGGCCAGCTCAACCAGGACGCGCGCCAATCGGATCTTCACCTGGTCGCCGTAGTCGACCCGGCGCCGAGTCGACCAGCGCAGCTTCGCCGCCACCGCACGGTTCATCTCCGCCGCCACCGCCGGATGATTGCCCAGGAACAGATTCGTGTCAGCTGCGCTGATCCGGCGTGCGGTCACCGCACCCCCGGCGGTCACCGTGGCGGACCGCGGCTCACCGTCCATCGCGGCCAGCTCCCCGACAACATCTCCGCCGACGCGGACCGCAAGCAACGCCTGGGCGCCGTGCGGGGTCACCCCCGTGACCTTGCACACGCCGTCCAGCAGGATGAACAGGTCCCGGTCGGTGTCGCCTTCAATGATCATAATCGTGCCGCCGGTGAACCGAACGATCTGTCCGAGTCCCAGCAGCTCACTGCGTAGGCGCCGGTCGATCCGGCCGAGGAAGGTGTGGCCGGGCCAGTCACGGCCGCACCGCGATTCATCCGGGTCGCAACCGTTCCCGCTGCTCACTGTGCCGGCTGCGGCTTCGCCGACAGGTGGCATTGCGGCTTCGCCGACAGGTGGCGGGTCATCGAACGACAACACGGCGCGGACCCCACGCTTCGCCCGTCCAGATCCAGCGCTCCCTGAGCCTGACCCAGCCATACTCCGCCCTCCCCCATGCTGCACCCTCAACAGTCGGCCCCGCGAGGCGCCATGTCGACCGTCATTTCACCCATGACGTCCATGAAGGCGCCTGCAACGCCATGCACCACGTCCGACACAAAACGCGATCCGTACCGTACCGGACCTGTTGGACAGCCCATAGTCGGATGTCATCAGTTCGACCACAGTCCGGAGACGACAACGGGCGGGGCACGCGGTACAGACCGTCACGATCATCACCGGATGACCGATTGCACGCAGATGAACGAGGCGCAAACCGTAACAGCTTGACAGCTGAGAACTCCCAGGCGTCCCGCTGCGCCCGCAGCGCGTGTCGGGGCTGCCACATGATCTAACCGAACGGAGTCGGCAGCAGGTGCGGGAGACAAAACCCGTTGCCGCGGATCGTCGCCGGATGGCCGGACCGAGCGGGGTTGCGGGGCTACGGGGTTGCGGGGCTGCGAGCCATACGGCGGATACGTGGCAGACTCAGCGGTGCGACACCGTGCCGTGCATACGGCGCGGACCACCCCGCGGTCAATACCGGCCCAGGGGACGAAAACTGAGTAGAGAGTGTGCCGGTAGCAGCCATGGATGTGCAGCGAGAGCGAGCGTTTTCCGGTATTCAACCGACCGGGAAAATCCATATTGGTAACTATGTGGGTGCGCTCTCGCTCTGGGTCGAGAACCAGGATCTCTACGACAACATCTTCTGCATCGTCGACCTGCACTCCATAACGATTCCCGAAGCCATCGATCCCGCTGTTCTCCGCGCCCAGACACGCGAGACCGCCGCGCTGTATGTCGCCGCCGGCATTAATCCGGAGAAGTCCGTCATCTTCGTGCAGTCGGCTGTCTCGGCGCACGCCGAACTCGCCTGGATTCTGAACTGTGTCACGCCACTGGGGTGGCTGGAGCGGATGACGCAGTTCAAGACGAAGTCCGCAGCCCAGGAGAGCGTCGGCACAGGGCTACTCGACTACCCCGTGCTGCAGGCCGCGGATATCCTGCTCTACGGTGCTCACCGGGTTCCGGTCGGTGAGGACCAGCGTCAGCACGTCGAGTTGACCCGGGACATCGCGCAACGCTTCCACCACATGTTCGGTGCGGCGTTTGTGCTGCCTGAGCCCCTGATCCGATCGAGCGGCGCGCGCATCATGGGGCTTGACGAACCGACAATGAAGATGTCGAAATCCCTGGGCACGACCAAGGCTGGGCACTCAATCGGCCTCGTAGACACGCCGGACCAGATCCGAGCGGCCGTCATGCGCGCGACCACTGATTCGTCGAACGACACGCGCTTTGAGACGGCGGGCCCCGGCGTCGTCAATCTCCTCACTCTCTTCGAAATACTCTCCGGACAGAACCGGGACGAGGTCGAGAACGTCTTCGAGGGCAAGGGTTACGGATTCCTCAAGCGCACGGTCGCCGACCAGATAGTCGCCTCACTCGAACCGATCCGCACGCGGTTTACCGAACTGATGGCCGACCCGGCCGGCCTCGAGGGAATTCTGGTCGATGGAGCGGACCGTGCCCGCCAGATCGCAAACGCAACCCTGGACAAGGTGAAGGGTCTGACCGGGCTCGGCTAGCGGGCCGAAGGGCGCGCGACGATCGTCAGATCGCGCGCCCGGAGGCCGTAGTCCCCGCTGTATCAGCGGGCCGAAGGGCGCGCGACGATCGTCAGATCGCGCGCCCGGCTGGACATGATCAAAAATATTGACCACCGGCTGCCCACGAAGGAGATCAAGCCGTCGGGCACGACCTGTCGACGGGGCACAAGCGCCTGTGAGGTATGGGTGGGCGTACGTGGTTTCGAACCACGGACCTCTGCCGTGTGAAGGCAGCGCTCTACCACTGAGCTATACGCCCGGAAGACATCTGCAGCCTACTACGCCGCCATGGCGATGCCACGGCGGGGGCCACGGGGGGGCCACGGAGGGCTGGCCGAGCGGCGCCGATGGTCCGACCGGGACCACGCTGTGGCGAGACCGACGGGCCCCACGGAAGCGTCGCACGATGTCGACGACGTTAGGTCTTGCGGAACGGAGTCTCTTCGGTCACGATCCGGACACAACTCACCTCGATTGGGACGAGCACGGGAAGGGTAGACCTCCCCTGACGCACACTGCGGCAGCAGCAAGCCAGCACGAAGGGTAATCGACCTACGGGGGGTGTGCCACATGGCGCGAACCGATACAAGTGATCACGGACGGCGCACACCGTGGTCTCTTCCGGCCAAGTGCGGCCTGCACACCTGCTCCATGCCGGGCAAGTCTCCCGAACCGGCGTAACGGATGTTCAAGTCGCATAACCTTGTTTCCAACGAGCCTCAAAGAGGGAACTATCTCGTTACACGGGTGCTCGCCCGCACCACCGCAGCACTGAGAGGCCGCCCGATGACAATTCGTCATGATTCCATCACAGCAGAACTCGCACTTCGGCTCGTCGTTCCCGGTGGGGCGCCCGTGCCGGTCGCGGCGACGATGCGCTATGAACCCGCGGACCCGTACGCGGTCAGCATCGGGTTCCGTACGGGCGCGGACGAGGTTGTCGAGTGGACGTTCGCCCGGCAACTCCTCAGCGACGGTGTCCGGCGTCCGGCCGGTGACGGAGACGTGCAGGTCTGGCCGGCGGCTCAGTCCGGCGGACGGATCGTCTGCCTCTCCCTGTCCAGTCCATCGGGGCACGCGTTGTTCGAGATGCCGCGCTCGGAGGTGCTGTCCTTCCTTCGCCGCACCTATTCGGTGGTCCCACTCGGTGCAGAAAGCGATGTCGTCGACTTGGACGCAGAGCTTGCGCTGCTCATCTGGGGCGGACCTGCAACCTGACATGACGGGGCCGGGGCGGGCCTTCGACCTCTGACGTCACCCCCCGGGACGGGACGGGTGAGCGCCCCGGCCCAGGGGGTCGCAAGTCAGGTGTCCGGTCTCCCAGCAACCGTGTTCCTTCGAGGCCGACCGGCCGTAGGGACGCCATACAGACCTCGACGGCGTCACTCCGAGGTGGACGAAGCGATCCTCAGCAGACGCTCAGCCTTGAGCTCTGCTTCGCGCCACTCGGCCCACGGATCGCTGCCCCAGGTAATTCCAGCGCCGGAGCCGAAGTGCAGACGCCCGGCCGTGAACCAGAATGTTCGGATGCCGACGGCAAGCTCGCCGAGCCCTTTCTCGGCGTCCACCCAGCCGATCGCACCACAATAGGGTCCACGAGCAGCCGGTTCGAGTTCTCCGATGACGCGCAATGCGCTCGACTTCGGGGCACCGGACACCGAGCCCGGCGGAAAGCTCGCCGCGAACAGTTCAGGCCAACCGACATCTGGTCGTAGCTGCGCCTGGACCGTTGACACCAGATGCACCAGACCCGGGTGCGCCTCGACCGCGCACAGCCTCTGGACGCTCACCCCGCCGATACGTGCAACCCGGCCCAGGTCGTTGCGGACCAGATCGACAATCATTATGTTCTCCGCAATGTCCTTGTCCCACAGATCGGTCGCTACCCGGCCGGTTCCCTTGATCGGCCCGGATCTCACGACGTCAGCCCGGCGCGACAGGAACAGCTCCGGTGACGCACTGGCCAGCCGGATATCAGCCTCCGGGACGTACATCACCGCCGCATACGGCGCCGGGTTGTCGCGCGCGAGTGCGGCCGCAAGTGCCGCGACCGCCTCACCGGCGTCGTCGGCCAAGGGCACGGACTGCACCCGGCACAGGTTGACCTGGTAGACCTCGCCAGCGGCGATCTCAGCCCGGATGCGGCGAACCCCCTGGGTGTAGCCGGCGCTGTCCAGACTGGAGGTCCAGGCTCCACGTGGCGGGCCTCGCCAGGGCCGGCCGGCAAGCGCCGCCAACGGTGGCGCGGGTCGGACCTCACCGAACCGAACACACCGTGCCGTGCCCTCGAAATCGACCACCACCGCCCAGAACCCGCCGCGATCGAGCGCGGCCAGATCGTCGGTGATATCGATCACTCCGGTCGCGAGCCTGCCCCCGACGACCGCGAACGGCCCGGGCCACTGTGACGGACGGTACCGGACCTCGCGATGCCCACCGACGGCATGCGGCCCACCAGCGACAGGTGCCGCGCCCCATCCCGAACGGCTGGCGACGCCGCCTGACCCGGCCCACCCGCCCTGGTCAGAGCTGTCCCGCGTTGTGCCGTCCATCCAAAGCACGGTACCGGCGTGGGCGGCCGGGCCGCGTCCCGCGACCAGGACAGACACGACCCACACGACTGATCGGGGTGTACTGAACTCTGACCCAGAAACTGCACATCATCGGCACATCGGACGGCGGTCCATTCGACGCTTCCCCCATCGTCCGCTAGAGTGCTACCTGCACCGCCAAACGGTGGGGCACGCGGACGTGGCTCAGCTGGTAGAGCATCACCTTGCCAAGGTGAGGGTCGCGGGTTCGAATCCCGTCGTCCGCTCGAGACTGTGTGAGGTCAGAGGTCAAGCTGGTTCCGGCCTCCCCCGGCGGAGTGGCCGAGTGGCTTAGGCAAGGGCCTGCAAAGCCCTGTACGCGGGTTCGATTCCCGCCTCCGCCTCAGGAACAATCTCGGACAAACTGGGGCGATTAGCTCAGTGGGAGAGCGCTACCTTGACACGGTAGAGGTCACTGGTTCAATCCCAGTATCGCCCACCCCGGTTTACCAGGGCTTCTACGATGCCCCCCGCATGCCAATCATGGCACGGGGGGCATCGTGCGTACGGACCCGCGAACGTGGCTGATCGTGGACGTCTCGTGCGCTTCGCGGATCACTCTTCCTGTTGTCTGCCGGTAGTGATTACCCCGGGCGCTTTGGCGCTGCTGGCCGCCGGACCAACCGGGCCTGACCAACCGGCCAACCAATATTCACAGGCCGGATCCACATTCGCCGGGCAACTGTGCTCTTGTTGTCGCCCGGACCGGCTTGTATTCCCCCGGGTGCCCAGAGTGTGGCACCCGGGGGAAGGATGTAGATGCCAGTGAGGACCAAACGTTCACGGGTAGCGATCGTTGCCGGCGGGGTGGCCAGCGCCGCTGTGCTAGGCGGGCTGGTGCTGGGCACAACCGCGCAAGCGGGACCGGCCACCACAGCCGGCCTCAGGTTGACGTCACTACCGAGCGCCAACACCAAGGCTCCCAACGTGCCAGTGCCGAGTGCGCTGTCGGTGGAGCTATCGCAGATCATTGCCGCCCAGGGCTCGAACAGACTCGAAAACGCCATACCCTCAGTGCCCTACTACGGTTACGACGGCGACTCGTCGAACCTCCTACCTGCCCCGGGCGACGTGCAGAGCACGACGCACAACGTCGAGGCCACCAAGACCGAGCCGGACAAGAACACCTACCTGCGGCTGACCGGTCAGCACGGCGCCGACCCGAGTTACGACTACGGGACGCACTTCCTGTTCCAGGGTCACGAAGTCGGTAAGCCCGGCTACATCACCCGGATCAACCTCGACGCGGACGCGGCCCACCGGGTGACCCTGCTCGCCACGACGGACGTCGCGGGTAAGGCCCTCCCGAACATCGACGGTTCCACCTGGGACCCGTGGGCGAAGCGGCTGTTGTTCACCGCCGAGCTGGGTGCCAACGGCGGTGTCTGGCAGGCCACGCCGGACATCGGCTCGCAGGTCGAGGACATCTCCGCCAGCCTGGGCCGCGGCGGCTACGAGGGAATCCAGAACGACTCCGCCGGTAACCTGTGGGTCATCGAGGACGTCGGTGGCACGACGATTGCGGGCACGTTCGCCAAGCTCCCGAACAGCTTCGTCTACCGCTTCGTGCCGGTGAACACCGGCGACCTCACCAAGGGTGGCAAGCTGCAGGCCCTGCAGGTGATCTCGGCGGGTACCGGTCAGCCGATCACGTTCCAGCCGATCGACGCCGCGCACCCCGACGGCAACGCCTTCAGCCAGGACACCAAGGATCTGCACACCTACGGCAAGACCTTCGGCACCCACTGGGTGACGATCCACGACACCGCGACCGACCCCAGCGGACTGGCGTTCGATGCGAATGCGGCGGCGAAGCAGGCTGGCGCGACCCCGTTCAAGCGACCGGAGAACGGACAGTTCCGGCCGGGTTCGGACTTCCGCGAGTTCTACTTCGACGAAACCGGCGACACCAACGCGAACTCGACCGCGAACGCCGAATACGGCGGCTGGGGCTCGGTGCTCAAGCTCACCCAGACCAGCCCGACCGCCGACAACGGCACGCTCTCCCTGTTCTACAAGGGTGACCAGGCGCACACCGGGTTCGACAACGTCGCGTTCTTCGACCACAACCACGTCGCGTTCGTCGAGGACGCCGGTGACACCCTGCACGCCCAGCGCAACGCCCTCGACTCGGGTTACCTGCTCGACGTGTGGCACAACTACGCCGATGGCGTGCAGCCGCTGCGGTTCCTCGCGGAGGGGCGTGACCCGTCGGCCACCCTTGACTCGGGCCTCGGCACCGTCAGTGGCAGCGGATTCCAGAACGAGGGCGACAACGAGATCACCGGAATCCACGTCTCCGACGGTGACCCCGGCAAGCACGGCATCCTCGGCGACCGGGTACCGGACGCCTTCAACAAGGGCTGGCGGGTGTTCTACACCGCCCAGCACGGCGACAACGTGACCTGGGAGATCGTGCGTCCGGACACCAAGCGGTAGTCGTCCGGCCCGAGCTGCGCAGCAGCGTGTGAAACTGTGTGCCCCGGCCACCCGGCCGGGGCACACACCATTGGCGCCACCCGACCGAGGGCGTGCGACAATGCCTCTGCCCGTATGCATGACAGCACCCATCGGGTCTGACCCATCCGATCTGACCCGTCCGATCTGACCCGTCCGATCTGACCCGTCGAATCAGACCCATCCGATCGACAGGAGGACACATGCGCGTCAGCGTCGACCCGTCCGTGTGCGCCGGCCACGGCCAATGCAACGTCCACGGACCGGACGTCTACGAGCTCGAGGACGGCTACTGCCTGATCACCAATCCGGAAGTACCCGCGGACCTGCAGGATCAGGCACGCAAGGGCGCCGAGGCCTGCCCGGAGCACGCGATCACGGTCACCGACTGAACCAGACGGCGTCCCTCGCCCGAACAGCCGTTCAGGACGGTGGCGCCGGGAGAAAGAGCGTGATGCCGTCGGCGACACCCTGTGCGGCGTGCTGACGCCAGGTGGCGTCCGAGACCCGCGTGGCATCGGCCGGGTTGCGCATGTTGGCGCATTCGATGAACACCTTCGGCACCCGTGACAGGTTCAGCCCACCGAGGTCCGCACGGAATGACAACCCCGCGTCGGCAACGTAGTCGGCCCGCGGTTCGCCGGTGTCATGTTCGAACCCGATCCGCAGCGCGTCCGCCAGACGTGCCGACGGAGCGAGAATCACGGCGTTGGCGCCGTCGGGGCCAAGGCTCGGGGCGATGATGTGAAAGCCGCTACCGGTTGGCGGCCCGCCGTCGGCGTGCACCGACACCGCGGCATCGGCATGGACGTCGTTGCCGATCCGCGCCCGCTCGTTGATGCACGGGCCGACCCCGGAGTCGTCCGGTCGGGTCAACACAACCGTGGCGCCGCGTCCGCGTAGCAGCGCAGCCGCCCGGATCGCGACGTCAAAGGCGAACGCATGTTCGGGGTATCCATCGTTGGTCTCGGCGCCGGCGGTGTCGCACTCTTTTTCCGCACCACCCGCGTCCACCTTGCGGGAGATGACCGCGGCGGCCGCCGCGTTACCACCGTTGTGTCCGGGGTCCAGCAGGATCGTGCGTCCCCGTAGCCGGTCCTGACCCGCCGACAGCGCCAGCCCGACAACGGCGGCGTCCGTCTGCGGCGGGGCACCGGACCCGCGAGATGGCGATGACACGCCACGAGCCGCAAGGCCGACCAAGAGGAGCACGGCGGCCGCGAGGACCATCGCGAACGCCCGCGACCGAGAAGGCATCTACCGAGGATCCATCGTCACACGGTCTCCGCGGTCACAAAATCGATGAGACGTTCGACCGCGCCGAGAAGACCCACTTCGACATCGGTGTAGGAATGCACGCCAGCAAGCACCCGACGCCACATGTCCACGGGTTCGGCGACTCCGAGGGCACGACACACGCCTTCTTTCCACGGCTCGCCCGGGGGCACCCGCGGCCACGCCGCGATCCCCACGGAGGCCGGCTTCACCGCCTGCCAGATGTCGATGTAGGGATGCCCGGTCACCAGCACGTGCGGCGAGGTCACAGACGCGGCGATCCGGCTCTCCTTGGAACCGGCGACCAGGTGGTCGACGAGCACCCCGAGCCGGCGTGACGGCCCCGGCCGGAACGACGCGACGACCGCGGGAAGATCGTCTACTCCGTCGAGAGATTCGACGACAACGCCTTCCACCCGAAGGTCATCTCCCCAGATACGCTCGACGAGCGCTGCGTCGTGCAGCCCCTCCACGTAGATCCGGCTCGCCTGCGCGACCCGCGCCCGGTGGTCATGAACGGCCACGGACCCCGACGCGGTGCGGGCACGGCCCGCGGGCGCCGACCGTTGGGGCCGGATCAGCGTGACCGGCCGGCCGTCCAGCAGGAAGGCGCCGGGGTCGAGCGGGAAGGCCCGACGCCGACCATGACGGTCCTCCAGCACCACACCACCGGCCTCCACCTCGACGACCGCGCCGCAGAAGCCGGTCGCGACATCCTCGACGACCAGCTCCCGCTCGGCCTCCACCGTGGGCGGTGGCGCAGGCCGTGCGCGTTTCTGCTGCGCCAGCACGTCAGGCCCGTAGTCTCTGCTACGCACCCGCCCACTGTAGCCCGGCCCATCGCGAGCCCGGCCCGGCCCATCGCGAGCCCGGCCCGGCCCATCGCGAGCCCGGCCCTGGCGCGCCAAATCCGGAGCGAAGCCCCAAAATCGACCTATGACCGAACCTGTAACCGGACCTGTGACCGAGAGATACCGACCGGGCGTCGCCCTCCTCGTGATCGACATGCAGAACGACTTCGCCGCGCCAGACGGGAGTCTGTACGTCCCCGGTGGGCAGGAGCTCATACCGACCGTCAATGCCGAGATCGAACAAGCGGTGGCCGCAGGTTCACCGGTGGTGTACACCCAGGACTGGCATCCACCCACCACCCCGCACTTCTCCACCGGCGGAGGCATCTGGCCACCGCATTGCGTACGGGAAACCGTGGGCGCACGACTGCATCCGGCGTTGCGGGTTGAGGGAACCGTGGTTCGCAAGGGGACAGGCGGTGAGAACGGCTACTCGGGATTCACCGTCCGGGATCCGCTCACCGACACCGCGCAGGCGACCGAACTCCACACGATTCTCATGACACGTGAAATCGCCACCATCGTGGTGGTAGGCCTCGCCGGGGACCACTGTGTGAAGGCGACAGCTCTCGACGGCCGTGCACGTGGCTATCAGGTGGTGGTGCCACTCGCCCTCACCCGGTTCGTCAGGCTCCAGCCCGGTGACGACACCCGGGCCATCACCGAGCTACGTGACGCCGGCGTCGCGGTGGTTGCCTCCTGACCGTGCGAACCCGCCTGATGCGTTCGGGCTGTTCGTTCCCATCAGGCGAGCTCACCCGGTGCCGGACCGGTGGTCGGGTGGATACATCCACCACCATCGATGATCTATTGCTCGTACCTCAGGCGGCGCAGTCGGCACAGATCATCCGCCGGCTGTCGGCGAGCTGGCTGCGGTGGTGGACCAGGAAGCAGCTTTTGCAGGTGAACTCGTCCGCCTGACGGGGTAGGACGCGGACCGTCAGCTCCTCGCCGGCCAGATCAGCGCCGGGTAGGTCGAGTTCGGCCTCGAACGGGTCGACCTCGTCCCCGAGGTCAGCCGCCGCATCCGCCCGCCGCGCCTTGAGCGCCTCCAGACTCTGCTCGGAAACCTCCTCGGCATCGGTGGTGCGGGGGGTGTCGTAATCGGTGGCCACTGAAATTCTCCCGTGAATTGAGTGCGTCTCGTGCGCAACCCACAACGCACGACCGGTGGGGTATGTGCCCGCTAGGACGATCCCCACCGGGTGTGGCCTTCACCACATCGACCTTGATGATCCTTAGCACATTCGCGTCACGCAGGCCGGAGGCGATGGTCAGCCGGTCCGGCGCAACCAGGTGACCGGCGCCCCATGGGCTGCCTGCCGAAGCGGCTCAAGTGCCTCGTCCCACGCCGTGCCCAGCAGGCGGTGCAACCCTCGGGCCAGGGTCTCGCGACCCTCGCCCCGCTCGATGAGGGCGCGTAGCGCGGCCTCCCCGACGACGATGTCCCCGTTCGCGGCGATCGATGCGCGGTGCAGGCCGAGTTCGGGCGTATGTGAGTAGCGCTCGGGGTCACATCCCGGCGAGGGTGCCTCGACCACGTCGAAGCAGACCTGACCGAGGCGGCGCAACTGGCCGGCAAGGCGCCCGGCCGTCCCGCACGGGGCACGCCACTCCAGGCCCGCGTAGAGCGCGCCCGCGGAGCGCGGCTGCTCGCTCCAGGTCAGAGACACCGGCGAGGACAGTACGGCGGACACGGCAAACTCCAGGTGCGGACACAGCGGCGGCGGGCAGGCCAGAACCGCCAACATGCCGGGAACCTTGAAGGCCGCCGGACCCGATACAAGATCTCGTGTTGATGACATTGCAACCACGCAGGACCTCCGTCGACGAGTTACGCCTTCCCCTGCGATCTCGCCTCACGATCGTCCGCGCCATGCGGTACCGATGGTGCCATGGCGTGCCGTGGTGTCCATACCCGACCCCCAGCTGACAGGTCGGGTTCATCCGGTCGATATCCGGACGATTCACCACGGCCACGGGTCGATCACGTGACCAGTAGATCATGTGACCAGACGCATCCCGGACGGGTGCACCGGGACGGGGTTCCCGACCACCCGTAGGCTTCGTGCGTATGTTGCAAGTCTGGCCGGGCAGCCCCTATCCGCTCGGTGCCACCTATGACGGCACCGGGACCAATTTCGCGATCTTCTCCGAGGCTGCCGAGAAGGTCGAGTTGTGCCTGTTCGACGACGACGACGCCGAGACGCGCATCGAGCTGAAGGAAGTCGACGCGTTCGTCTACCACGGATTCCTCCCCAGCATCGGCCCCGGCCAGCGATACGGCTATCGGGTGCACGGCCCCCACGACCCGGCCCGGGGGCTGCGGTGCAATCCTCACAAGCTTCTCCTCGACCCGTACGCGAAGGCCGTTGACGGCGAGATCGACTGGGACCAGTCGGTGTTCGGCTACAACTTCGGCGACCCGGACAGCATGAACACGGCCGACTCCGCCGCGCGGATGATGAAGTCAGTGGTCATCAGCCCGTTCTTCGACTGGAACAACGACCGGCCACCGCGCACCCCGTACAACGAGACTGTGATCTACGAGGCGCACGTGCGTGGCCTCACGATCGCGCACCCGGGCCTTCCGGCGGAGTACCGGGGCACCTATGCCGGGGTGGCACATCCGATCATGGTCGAGCACTACCACACGCTCGGCGTGACCGCCGTGGAGCTCATGCCCGTCCACCAGTTCGTCCAGGATGAGCATCTGGTCAGCCGCGGCCTGCGCAACTACTGGGGATACAACTCACTGGCCTTCCTGGCCCCCCACAACGCCTACGCGGCCGCCGCCCGGTCGGGGCAGCAGGTCCAGGAGTTCAAGTTGATGGTGAAGGACCTGCACGATGCCGGCATCGAGGTGATCCTGGACGTGGTGTACAACCACACGGCCGAGGGGAACCACATGGGTCCCATGCTCTGCTTCCGCGGAATCGACAATGCCGCCTACTATCGGCTGATAGAGGACGATCCGCGCTACTACATGGACTACACCGGCACCGGCAACAGCATGCGGGTCCGCCATCCGCATGTCCTCCAGCTCATCATGGACTCGCTGCGCTACTGGGTCACCGATATGCACGTCGACGGATTCCGGTTCGATCTGGCCGCGACCCTGGCACGGGAGTTCTACGAGGTCGACCGACTGTCCTCGTTCTTCGACCTCGTCCAGCAGGATCCGGTCGTCTCCCAGGTCAAACTGATCGCCGAACCCTGGGACCTGGGCGCCGGTGGCTACCAGGTCGGCAACTTCCCGCCGCTGTGGACCGAGTGGAACGGCAAGTACCGTGACACCGTGCGGGACTTCTGGCGCGGTCAGGACCACGGCATCGCCGAGTTCGCCTCCCGCCTGACCGGGTCGAGCGACCTCTACGAATCCGACGGCCGCCGCCCGTCCGCGTCCATCAACTTCATCACGGCCCACGACGGGTTCACCCTCCACGACCTGGTCTCCTACAACAACAAGCACAACGAAGCCAACGGCGAGGACAACTGGGACGGATCGGATGACAACCGGTCGTGGAACTGTGATGTGGAGGGGCCGACCGACGATCCTGATGTGCTCGCGCTACGCGCGGCCCAGATCAGAAACTTCCTCACCACCCTGTTTCTTTCGCAAGGCGTACCCATGCTGGTGGCAGGGGACGAGATGGGGCGAACCCAGCACGGCAACAACAACGGTTACTGTCAGGACAACGAGATCTCGTGGTTGGACTGGTCCCTGGCCGAACGCAACGCGAGCCTGGTCGAGTTCACCGCACTCGTGTCCACCCTCCGCCGGGAACACCCCGTGTTCCGCCGCCGGCGATTCTTCCAGGGTGACCCGATTCGCGGTTCGGGCGCCGGTTCGGGCGCCGGTTCGGGCGCAGGTGCGCAACCCGGCCCGGCATCCGGTTCGCCGGCCGCCGCGGGCAGTGGCACCGGGGAGCTGCTCACCGACGCCGGGGAGCCACTCAAGGACATCGTCTGGCTGCTTCCGGACGGCACCGAGATGTCAGATGCCGACTGGGAGTTCGGCCTGGCGCGGTCGGTCGGGATGTTCCTCAACGGCCACGGCATACCCGACCGCAACCACCGCGGCGAGACCGTTGTCGACCAGTCGTTCCTGCTGTTCTTCAACGCGCACTTCGAGCCGCTCGGATTCCGGGTACCGCCGGAGAACTTCGGCACCAGCTGGGAGATCGTCATCGATACCGGGATACCCGGCGCGGTCGTGACCACGGCTGGCGGCTCAGGCGACCCGGGCGAGTCGGGCAACCCGGGCGACCCCCGCGGAGCTGCCAGCTCGGGCGAGAGCGGCCCGTTCGACGCACGTGCCACCAACCGGATCGTGAAGGCCGACGACCCCATCGAGGTCGACGCCCGGTCAACCCTGGTGCTGCGCTGTGCCGACTGAGTCACGGGGCGGCGTCACCCCGACGCCCGCCCGGACGGTCCCGGGCTCGACCTACCGGCTGCAGCTGAGCATGGAGTTCTCCTTCACCGACGCGGCTGTCATCGTCCCGTACCTGGCCGCGCTCGGGGTCACCCACCTGTACTGCTCGCCCGTGCTGGAGGCTGTCGACGGTTCGAGCCACGGCTATGACGTCGTCAACCACGACCAGATCAGCCCCGAGCTCGGCGGGTCGGCCGGGTTCCGCCGGCTCGTGACCGCCTGCCGCAAGGCGGGCCTGGGCCTCGTCGTGGACCTGGTGCCCAACCACATGGCGATCACCGCTCCGGAGACGGCGAACGCCGCCTGGTGGTCGGTGTTGCGGGAGGGCCGGGCGTCGCCGTACGCGTCCTGGTTCGACATCGACTGGGACTCTCCGGACAACCCGGGAAAGGTCGTCGTCCCGATTCTGGGTGACCCGCTGGCGGACTGCCTCGCGGCCGGGGAGATCAGAATCACGACGAACGAGGATGCCGAATCCGTGGTCACTTACCACGACCACGTGCTGCCGGTCGCAGCGGGCACCGCCGACCCCGGCGACGTGGCGGCAACCCTTGATCAGCAGCACTACCGGCTGTGTTTCTGGCGCGTCGCCGCCACCGAGCTCAACTACCGCCGCTTCTTCGACATCACCACCCTCCCCGCCCTGCGCCAGGAGGACCCCGACGTCTTCGCGGCGACCCATCGCCTGATCCTCGACC
>NZ_CAUVXP010000134.1:0-16148 GCF_963555955.1 Protofrankia sp. Cas3 | reverse complement strand
GAACCGTACCTGTGCTTGGGTCCTCGATGTCGACCACGTTCTGAAGTAGGTGGTATGTGGCTTCGTTGCCGGACTGATGGGCAAGCTGTGCGCTTCGGCCAAGTTTGATGGTAGCGGTTGCATCGTCGCCCTCGCGCCGGGCCTCGAGTCCTTCTTGGAGGAGACGGGCAAGCTCGGCCTGGCCGGTGTAGTGGGCGACCGCCGGGGCGATCCGGGTAGAAAGATCGATATCGTTCGTCCAGATCGCGCGTACGAACGCCCGGGAGAGCACCTGATCGGAGACGACCACGTTGACCCGGGCCGCGAGCATCTCCACGTCGTCGTCCTGCGCCGGGACGGTTACGCACAGGTGGTAGTCGCGGGACTCGCTGCCCCAGGCGCCGGTCGGGTAGTCCGTGGTCCGTGCGTTCACCTGCACCGCGGAGGCGGTGAGCTCCTCGATCTGGGGCGCGACCTGCCGCAGGAAACGGACTGATGCGTCCCGCGGCGTCCACACCCGCAGTGAGACCCGGTCGACGGCGCGGTCCGTCGCTGTATCAATCATGGCTTGGAAGTCGGCGGCGAGATCCCGAGGATGGCGGATGGCGTCGACAGTGCCCAGCAGCGTCGTGGCGATCCGGCGCAGTTCGTCGACCCGCCAGTCGGCTCCGATGCCGCGGCAGTCGCACTGGAAGTGTCCGACACAGGCGGCCAGCGCGGCGTCGAACTCGGTCGAGCGCTCGCCGTTGCGTCCGTCGGTCAACAGGATCGCGTGGTGGATGGCGTTCGGGCGGGTGGCCATCAGTTCCCGGGTGCGTGCGAGCCAACGCCCGATTGCCGTGCCCCCGTCGGCATCAAGGCAGCCGACCGCGGTCTTCGCGGCTTCCCGGGTCCTGGCATTGGCCTGCGCAAGCTCGGGTCGCGCAGGGTAGACGGCCTCGGCGATACCCGACCCCCGCACGATCGCAAACCATACGCCGTCACGCAGGCCGTCAATCGCCGCCTTCGCGGCCCGGCGTGCTTCGACAAGCTTCATCGCGGGTGCGGCCATCGATCCCGAACAGTCCAGCATGATGACCTCGGCCAGTTCCGTGGACCCGCCCGGGCCTGGCGGATCAATCGAGCTGCCCGAGGCCTTGACGGTGATCACCGCGTGTACGTCGGTGCCGCCACGGCCGAGGTAGGCGTTCTGGAAGACCTCCAGCGCGAACGGCACCGTCATCGCAGCTCCCTTTCACGGGAGTGCCCATCCGAACGTGCCGCGTCGATGCGTGCCGCGTCGATGCGTGCGGCCACTACCGTGATGTTGTCGTGGCCGCCGTGGTCGATCGCATGCCTGGTGAGGTGGCGGCCAACCATGATTGCCGGAGCGTCCGGCGGGAGCTCGCCGACCACCGCGGCCAGGTCCTCGGCCCGGGACAGGTAGTTCCACAGCCCGTCGGTACAAACGAGCACGGTGGCGGGCAACGCCAGCGGAAACACCCGGATGTGCGCGGTTACGTCCCCGGCGTCGGCGCCGAGCCAGCGGGTGAGCGTATGTGCCCGGGGGTCGGTCTCGACCGCGGCGGCGGGAATCAGGCCCGCGCGCGCAGCCTCGGCCGCCCATGTGTCGTCCTCACTCAGCCGTTCGACGCGGCCTGGACCGAGCAGGTACACCCGACTGTCCCCGATCCAGCCCACGGTGACGCTGCCGCCTCCGTCGCCGGTACGGGTGATGACGGCGGCGGCAAACGTGCACGACGGTGAGATGCGTCCATCGACGATCGGTGCCCGGACCACCGCAGCCTGCGCGGCCGCGACCGCGGCGTGGATCGCGTTTTCGGCATCGCGCTGGGAGAAGTCATCCTGGGGGACGTCGTGGTGAGAAAAATCATCCTTTGTGAAGTCGGCCTCGGGGAAGTCGTCGGCTACCACCCTGGGCGGTGTCGGGGGAATGTCGGACGCCGGCCACTGGAGGTCGTCGGAGCCGTAACCGCCGTAGGGGTCACGGTAGCCGGGCCGGTCTTCGTCCTCGCCGATGTCGCCGTAGCCGAAGGGGCCCGGGAACCCGTCCGATCGCTGGGGCCCCGTCGCGGTCGGCCGGTCGGCCCGGGGTGGCAGGTCGGCCCGGAGCGGCTGACCGGCCTGGTGCGGCTGGCCGCGCGCGGCGTACGAGCTGCGGACGGCCTCGGTAAGGACCATGGCTGCGGCGGCAGCCGCCGCCTGCGCCGCTGGGCCGGACCCGGGCGTGCTCGACACACCGTCGCAGACCACCCCGATCAGAGTGGAGCCGACCATGGCGACACCCATGGCGTCCTCGTTGGTGGTGTGCCGGACACCCCGGTCACAGACACCGGCAACCGGGCCGAGGTCGATCTCGCGGTGGTCTGCGTCGCCAGTCGTCAGTGGTCTCTCGCCTCGCAGCGGAGTTCCACATGCTTCGCAGAAGCGATCATCCGAGTATGCCGGACTCGTGCACACCGGGCAATGCCCCCCGTTCTGGTCGATCCCGTCCCATCCCTTCTCCGGAGCGCGGCCCGCATGACCCGCCCGGTCTCCATGGCCGTTGCGGTGGGTAGCGCCGCGTCCGGTCACGCACATAACATGATCACACCAACGTCCGTGGCCGGACGCGGTTCGCCGCGTCGATCATGGCGATGCGCCGTGGTCGGGTCGCGGCGAGCCGGGCCAGGTCGCGATGCACCTGTTCCAGACCGAACCGCACGTCTCGGACGTGCAGTGACCTTCCCACGACGACGACGTCGTCGCCAGGCTGTAGTGTGCCTGCCGCCAGCCCCGCGAGCGCCGTTTCCAGGATCGCCAGCGCGAGCTCCGCCCGCGCCGGCGGATCGGCGGGCAGGGCATCGAGGAGCAGGGACGCCCGCGCGAGGTCGGCCCGTCCGGGCTGGGCACCGGGGTCCACCATCGTCTGGATGACGCGGATCTGGGCGGGCAGGTATGCCGCGGACGTCCGTGGCACCCGTGACCAGGCCTCGATCGCACCGGGCAGGTCCCCGGCACGAGCCCGGACCCGGGCGAGACCGAACGCGGCGGAGGTGAACGACGGGTCGGTCCGGGAGACGACATCGAACATGCGCGCGGACGTCGTCGGGTCGATCGTCTCGGTCGCGAGGGCGAGCGCGAGCCTGGGGGCCAGCTCGCCGGGTACGGCTCCATAGACCCGGTCGAAGCAGGCGCGGGCCGCGTCGCTCCGGCCGGCGGCGAGAGCGAGCAGCCCTCGGTACCAGTCGGTGCGCCACTGGTAGGGGTCCTCCTGCGCGACGGCCGCGAGCAGTGCCTCCGCGCGATCATCCCGGCCGGCCTCCAGCCAGGCGCGGGCCAGTCGCAGCCGGGTCTGCGGCGTCGGCGAGCCGATCGCCGACAGCAGCTCGGTCAGTGCGTCGGGCGCTACGTCGGGGAGCGCGGCCAGGGTGGCGCCGGCCGGATCATCCGGGTCGGGGCCGCAGGC
Organism: Protofrankia sp. Cas3; assembly: GCF_963555955.1. Taxonomy (NCBI): domain Bacteria; kingdom Bacillati; phylum Actinomycetota; class Actinomycetes; order Frankiales; family Frankiaceae; genus Protofrankia; species Protofrankia sp. Cas3. The sequence continues at coordinate 12,721 of NZ_CAUVXP010000134.1, read as the reverse complement.
GGGCAGGACCAGCCACGGCGGTCCGGCGACGCTGCCGTCCGGGTCCTGCCCGGTCAGGTGTGCATCCGAGGAGAACAGCCGGCTCGGAGCGGGATTCGCCCGCCCGTCGTCGACCGCGACGATCTCCCGGAGGATCTTGAGAAGCTCGTCGAACATCTCGTCCGCCCCGGCGAACCGGGCATCGGGATCGGTCGCGGTCGCCCGCAGGAGGAACCGGTACAGCGAGTCGTGCCGGGCGAGTACCTCGTGCTCGTGCTGCGGGGGCATCGTGACGGCATAGGTGGTGGTGTTGCCCCGGAAGTTCAGGATCAGGGCCGCCAGCGACCGGCCGATCGTGAACAGATCCGAGGCGACCGACGGCCCCTGGTCGGCGACTTCGGGCGCCTGGTAACCAGGGGTCGCGTACGACGGGCCGAGGTCGTCGATGCGCTGCACCGCGCCGAGGTCGATGAGCTTGAGCGAGTCGCCGGACAGCATCACATTGTCGGGTTTGAAGTCGCAGTAGACCAGGCCCTGGCGGTGCAGGTAGCTGAACGCCGGCAGGATCGCCAGGATGTAGGCGACTGCCTGGGTCACCGGCAGCGGGTCGGGCCGCCCGCCGGCGGCGTCCCGACGCTGTTTGAGGAGCTTGAGCAGTGACATCCCGCCGATGTACTCCATGACGATGTAGCCGGTGCCCTGCCATTCGGTGAAGCTGAAGATCTTCACGATGTTCGGATGGTCGACCGCGGCCAGGTACTGCCGTTCGGCGATGGCCGCGGCCATCGCCTGCGGATCATGGGTGTTGAGCAGGCCCTTGAGCACCACCCAGAAGTTCTCGGCGACGTTGCGGTCACGAGCCAGGTACACCCAGCCCTGCCCGCCGAACGCCAGGCATCCGACGATCTCGTACTGGCCGACGACGTCGTGGGGTTTGAGTTTGGGCACGAAGGAGAACGGTTGCCCGCATGTCGGGCAGAAGCCCTCAAGCCGGCCGGGGATGTCACCGCGGGTCTGTCCGACCGGTTCGCTGCAGCCGGCGCACCGTCGGCTGCCCTCCGGGACCTCGGGATCGGTCAGCACCATCGTCGGCGGGTCCGCAATCGGGACGTCGGCGACGGTGACGATGCCCACGCCGAGCTGACCGCGCGACGGCGTCGGCGTGGACGGTCGGGAGCGCCGTTGGCGGGCCGGCCCGGAGGATCGGGCGCCGCTCGACCCGGGCTGTTCTGTTGATGGGATGCCTGGCGCCGGCGGGAATCCGCAGACGTCGCAGTAGCCGTCCTCGATGGCGCCGTCGCAGCCCGCTCGCGCGCAGGAATCGCCGTCGCCGGTTGGCGCGCCGCCCGTGCCAGCCGGCCCGCCGTGGGTCTGGGAGGTGCTCATGTCCGGTCGGTCTCCCGTCCCCGGTCCGGACGAGCACCGACCGGGTCCCCCTCTACCTCTACCTCCGGTACGGGCTCGCCGTCGCCCGCCGCGGCTCGCCGGTCCACGGCCGCGCCGAATGCCCGCACCAGCGCGGTGGCCCGGTCGAGATCGGTCGGCGCCGTGTACAGCACCGAGCGGGCATGGCGGTAGGCCTGGGCAAGGTCGGGGTCTTCCACGACACCCAGGCCGGCCGCCTTGGCGTGCCAGCCGCCGAGCAACCCACGCAGGTCGTCGCGGGTCTGCAGGGGCGCCGCACTGCGGTCGGCGAACCGGCGGGCCGAGATCAGCGTGGCGTCGGCGAGTTCCCGCCAGCGGTCCAGACCCCGGCTCGCTTCCTTCCACCGGCCCGCTGCGGCTGCGGCCGTCAACCGGTCGAGCCAGGTACGCAGGCCGTGCCGCTCGTCATCAAGGACGCCGGCGGGCATGCGCGGCAGCTGTGTCGCAGGGAGCAGGATGCGGCTGCGGGCACGGTCGGCGTCCGTGGCCGCCCGGTCGATGAGGGCGGCGATGCGTTCGAGCAGCGCTGCCGCTACCCGCAGGGCCTGGGGCAGGGTGTCGTGCCGCCGGGCCAGTTCATCGAGGCCAGCCTGCGCGGTGCTCACCGCCGCTTCAAGGCGGGTCACCAAGCTGTCCGGAACGGCCAGCGGATCGGCGGCGGTCAGGTCCGAAAGCTCGGCCAGCAGGCGGCGGGCGACGGTGCGGCCGGCATCGTCACCCAGTCGTAGGCGGGCGGCCAGCTCGTCGGCGGTGGCGAGTTGTCCTTCTGTCGCGCTGAGGATCGCCAGTAGCCTGCTCCACGCGGCGAGGATCTCGTCGATGGTGGCGCGGACCGAGCCAAGCGCCGCATCGGTACGATCCGCCAACTCCGTCGGGCGGATGCCGACCGCGGGTGGTGGGCTCCCGGCGGGTGCTCCCGGCAGCACGGGGACCGCGGTCGGGCCGTGCAGCAACGTGTCCAGCTCGGCTGTTACGCGGGCGTCCACCCGAACCTTGTCCCCACGTACGGCGCGTGCCGCCGTCAGCAACTCGGTGAGGGTCCGGTAGCAGTGCCAGGCGTCCGCGAGCGCGGCCAGCGCGGTCGTGGCCCGCTCGCGCGTGGCGCCGGTGAGGCGTTCCGGGTCGATCAGGGCACGGCCGGGAGCGCTCTCCAGCTCCATCAGGATGGCCGCCTGGGCGGCGACCGCCGCTGACAGCCGGGCCAGCGTGGCGTCGATCTGTTCCAGAGTTGGCGCGACCATGGTGATCAACCCTGATATTCCGGAACGGGTGGTGCGGGCACCGGTTCTGTGCCGGGCCCGGTGAGCCAGCGCCGGTAGATCTCCGTCCACCGGCCGTTCTTCTCGATCGTTTCCAGGGCACCGTTGAGGAACCGGGTGAAGTCCGGGTGATCCTTGTTGACGGCCATGCCGTGCGGCTCGTCGGTGAAGCGTGGGCCGACGATCACCGTGTAGGGGTCCTGGTCGACTATTCCGGTCAGGATTCCGTCGTCGGTCGATATCCCGTCGACCACGCCCTGTTGGAGCGCGACCAGGCAGTCCGCGACATTTGTGACGGGGTAGGGGATCGGTGCCGGGGATACGGTGGCAATGGCCTGGATCGAGGTCGTCTGGGCAGCCGCACACACCTTCCTGCCGGCCAGATCCTCGATTCTCCTGAAGCCCGAATCCCGACGGACGAGCACCCGCTGCCCGGAATCGTAGTAGACGGCGGAGAAGTCGACATCCCGTCGCCGGTCACAGGTGATGGTCATGGTGGCGATCGCGATGTCGATCTGGCCGTGCTGGACGGCGGGGATGCGTTCGGCGTTGGTGATCGCCCGAAACCGGATCTTCGGGTTACCGGGTCCGAAGATCGCCGCGGCCATCTCCTTCGCCATGTCGACGTCGAAGCCCTCGAGCTGGTTTGTCTGGGGGGCGACGATTCCGAACGGTGGAACGTCTGGAATGACGCCCACGACCAGATAGCCACGATCCTGGATCGTCCTCATGAAGGAACCCGCCGGCATGTCGCCCGGGGCGGGCATCGGGTCGGGTGGGGCGAGGCTTGCCCGCGGGTTCCCGCAGCCCTGTGTGGGTGCCGTGGTCGTACCGGCCAGCACGGCCGCTGCGGTGGCCGGTGGCAGTGGTTCTGCGTCGGTGGGTAGCGGACTGTGGGTCGTGCCGCATGCCACCGTGGCCGCGAGAATGACGGCGCCGACCACCGTGACCACGGTGGCCCTGGTGATCCGGCGGCCGGCGGGACGGGCGGTCATCGGTACTCGTCGATGCGCCGTTGCATGCCGGCCAGGCTGAGGCCGGCGGCGGCGACCATGGTCACAACCGCCACCGCGAGCAGGACGGACAGCGGCTCGCCCGCGTCGGACACCTGCCGGGAGAACCGTGCCTGGCTGGCCGTAACGGCCGCGTCGACCTTCTGATCGAAGGTGTCGAACGCCGCGGTACCCGCGCCGAGGGAGATCTTTCCCGCCGCGGTGAAGTCACCGGTGTCGGCGAGCAGCGCCGTGACCTGCTGATGTGCGGCAAGCCATACCCGCAGGTCGGCGTCGAGGCCCGTGCGGGTAGCGGTGTCCGGTCCGTCGACGCGCAGCGCGGCGCTCAGCGAGCCGCCGGCGAGGGGTCCGCCGTTCACCGCGAAGCCGAGCCGGGTGACCGCGACGGTGAAGTCGGTGTCGAAACGCGTGCCGTTACCACGGGCGATGAGCGACTGGTTTTCGTCCACGCGGGCTCGCAGGGCCAGTACCTTGGACTGGGCCAGCAGGGTCATGGGTACGAATCCCGAATCATGGGCGGCGCTGAGCCGCTGTTGTTGGACGGAGAACGCCGCGGCCGTCCAACAGAGGCTGAACAGCACGGCGAAGGTCGCCGTCACAAGGGGAATGTTGAGAACACGGTTGGTTCGCCGGTACAGCATTATCTGGGTGCCGACAAGACCGCCGGCGGCGAGGATGAACACCGCCGAGAGCAGGATCTCGCGTGGTCCGCTCGTCGCATCGGCGTAGGCCTTGTCGAGGCTGTCGGCATTCAGTGTGATGAGGCGATCGGTTGCCGGCAGTATTGTTTCCTGGACGAGTTGGGACCCTTGGCGCAGGTAGGCGGCACCGACCACGTTGCCCACCCGATTGTTGGCATGGGCCCGTTCGATGAGCCCGGTGTACACCGGAATCTTCTCGGCCAGGACGGCTAATGGTTCGGCCGCCGCGGCCTGGGTGTTGAGGCGGGTCAGGGTCGCCACGGCGTCCGTTGCGGTGGTGATGCTGGTGTTGTAGGCCGCGAGCTGGTCAGCGGGTTCGGCGCCACCGGCGAGGAAAGAGGCGGCGGCGGTGGCGTCGGCCTCGGACAACGCCGCGTGTGCCCGCTGTGCTGTGACGATCGAGGGACCCGCATCGTTCCTGATGGTGTCGAGCGTCCTGATCCGACCGGCGATGGTCGAGACGGACACCAGCGCAAGCACGGCGAGTGCGCCGACGATGGCGATCGAGTACAGCCGGAACCGGCCGGGCGTGGTGGCCGTCGCCGCCTGAGCCCGGTGTAACAGGCGGCCCGTCAGGCGCAGCATCCGATGGCCCTTGTCAGGCAGCCGCAGGCTCCGGTCGGCGATGCTTGGATCGACGGCGGTGCGTGCTCCAGCGGATGCCGCCAGAGGTGTGTTCGCCGTCACGGATTGACCATAGTGCGGTTGCCGTCGGCGGCGAGCTGTCAGCTTGCACAGGCTTCTGTCAGCTTGTGGACAGGCCAGTGTTCGAGCCCCGGCCGAGCGAGCACCGGCCACGCGACCATCGGGGGCGGCGACCCGCCATCGACCGGGTGGACCGTATACCGTGTGACGATGCTTTCTGACGCCTCCGGGGCGCGCGCTGGTGGAGTTCGCTGATGGCCGGCCAACAGCGGCGAGGCGGCGGTGGTGTCGCGCGAGGTGGCCAGGGCGGTCGCGCGGCCAAGGGGAGCTCGCATCGCAAGGGCGCAGCGGCAGGCAGCGGTGGCCAGGGTAGGAAGAGCCTGCAGGGACGCGGCGCCACGCCGCCGGCCGAGATGCGTCCAGGCCACCCGGCCCAGCGCCGGGCTGCCGTGATCGCGGCGGCCGGGACGCGGAGTACCGACGGATCCCGGAGTACGGACGGTTCCCGGAGTACGGACACCACCGGGCGAGGCGGCAGTGCTGGTGGGCCTGCCCGCAGCGGACCACATCGGGCCGGAGCGACTCGCTCCGGTCGGCCCGGCCGACCCGAGCGGGACGGTCGCGGTGACCCTGACGAGTTGGTAGTCGGCCGTAATGCGGTGGTGGAGGCGCTACGGGCCGGTGTCCCCGCGTCCACACTGCTGATCGCCGCTGGCACCGAGTACGACGAACGTCTTGATGAGGCTCGCCGGCTCGCTCCCCGTGCCGGTGTGGCCGTCGCGGACGTCGCCCGAGCCGAGTTGGACCGGCTGTGTGGTGCCGCGCCGCATCAGGGGCTGGCGCTGTCGGTGCCGCCGTTCCGGTATGCCCATCCTGATGATCTTCTGGCTCGTGCGCAGGCGGCGCCGCCAGGACTCCTGGTGGCATTGGACGGGGTCACCGACCCGCGCAATCTCGGCGCGGTGATCAGGTCGGCGGCGGCGTTCGGCGCGCACGGTGTGGTCGTCCCCGAGCGGCGGGCTGCCGGTGTGACGGCGGCGGCGTGGAAGACGTCGGCGGGTGCCGCGGCCCGGTTGCCGGTGGCGCGGGCGACGAACCTGGTTCGGGCGTTGACGGCTTGGGCGGAGGCCGGCATCTTCGTCGTCGGGCTGGCCGCGGACGGCGAGATCAGCCTGGATGACCTGGATATGATCTTCGACCCGCTGGTCGTGGTAGTCGGTTCAGAAGGACGCGGTCTGTCACGGCTGGTCGGGGAGCGTTGCGATCTGACGGTACGGATCCCGATGGTCGGTGCTGTCGAGTCGCTCAACGCCGGAGTCGCCACCGGTGTGGTGCTTGCGGAGATTGCCCGCCGTCGTCGGGTCGACGGGCAGCGGTAGTCGACCGGCAGCGGTAACCGCTACCAGACCTGCTCGGACAACCGCGGTGCGGCGGTGGCCACGGATTGCCCGGTCTCGTCGTCGAGAATGGCGACGGACCGTTCGAGCAGGGACCGGAACTCCTCCAACTCGCCTGGGGAGAACACGTCGGCGAGGCGCTGCTCGACCGCCAGCGCGAGCGCGTCGGCCCGCCGCAGCAGTGCCAGACCGGTCGGCGTCAGCCGGCTTTGAAACACCTTCGCATGGACGTCGGACTGCTCACGTATGATCAGCCCCTTGGCCTCGAGCGTGAGCAGCAGGCTGGCCATCGACTGGGGTGTGACCATGCACCTGCGGGCGAGCTGGGCACCGGAAAGACCCGGTGACCCGGCAAGGGTGAACAGGGCGGTGTACTGCGGGACGGAAAGCCCGACATCACGCAGGGCCCGGGTCTTCTCGCGGATGAGCGCCTGTTCCGCCCGCTTGATCGAATGTCCGAGCCGGGCCACGGCGGAGGGAAGTGGTTCGTCCCACGCCATTTCGAGCTCCCCCTCTTTCTTTACCGCGTCTCCCGTATGCCGCCTGGCCGGCACGAAACGTCCCGCCTGGTAACCCTTGGTACTCAAGGTCCCCCGTGTCGCGAGAAGATTTCTGATCGCGTCGCCTCTGGTCGGCGGGCAACCCTTCGACTCTATTGCGACCGCGGATTCCCGGCCGGCCGCGTCGGGTCAACCCGTTTCCGTGGTTGGTGCGTGGATGTGGTGATGGGTCAGGCCGGCTTCCCCCGCCGTCTCGGCGGTGCGACAAGAGCCGTACACGCACCTCCTTCGGCGGTGTCGTCAGCCACTGTTCGAGCTGCTTTGTCGGCGGGCGCGAAAGCCCAATCTACAACGAATATCGGTGTGGGTGGATTCACATGGCGTGGGCGCTCTCACAAGAAGCCCACAGTGACAAGTAGGTACCCCCTGCCGCCCGTTAGCATGGCCTTTTACGCTTCAGCGAGGAGGCGGCCACATGGGTATGACCACACCCCGGGCTGGGTACGGGCCGAGCGTCAACAAGTTCTCCGAGATGGTAGCCGACGACCTGCGTGGAAGAGTCGCGCGTGGTGACATCCGGCCTGGCGACCATCTTCCACCGGAAACCGAGCTGATGGACATTTACGGTGTCGCGAGGCCGACAATGCGCGAGGCGCTGCGCATCCTCGAGTCAGAGTCTCTGATCGTCCTGCGCCGTGGGTCCCACCTCGGGCCGCTGGTCCAGGAGCCGGACACGCGGGTCCTCGCACGGCAGGCAGGCCTGCGGCTGCAGATGCAGGGAACGCCCGTCCGGGATCTGGCCGAGGCCCGGGTCGTCATGGATTCGGGGATTGTGGCGTTGGCGGCGAAGCGCCGTACCACGGCGGATCTCCGGGAAATGCGGGCATGCCTCGTTGCAGCCGGTTCCGCTCGTAATGTGGTTGACTTCTCCCGGCGCGCAGCTGATTTTCGTGTGCTGGTGGTCCGGACTTCCCGCAATCGGACCCTGATACTGATGACAGAGCTTGTCTCATCGCTGCTCCACCACCAGTACGATGCCGTTCTGCGCAATATCTCGGAGCACGATGGGCGCCGCTTCATCGAGCAGTCCCTGGCTCGCTATATACGGCTGACCGACCTGATCGAAGATTGTGACGTGGTAGGCGCGGTCGAGTTCTGGGAGACACAGGGCGCGATCGACGACGAATTCGGGATGATCAGCCTGGGCTCGGCTCCCATGATGATCTACTCCTGACCGGTGGCTCCCGACCGGTGGCTCCCGACCGGTGGCTCCCGACCGGTGGCTCCCGACCGGTGGCTCGGCCGCGGGGCTGCCTGCCGGGAGCATCGGCCCGTCGTGGGCAACCGTCCGTTGATGCTCTACGTTAGGGAGGTACCTGGACTGGCCGGCGTGGCGCAACTGGCAGCGCACTCGACTTGTAATCGGGCGGTTCCCGGTTCAAATCCGGGCGTCGGCTCCCCGCTGACCTGCGGAAACGTCAATATTCTTGATCGCTAACTAAGATCAAACTGGGGTTTGGGACTATTTTGGGACATGTAAGAGGATCTTGCGCTCTGCCAGTGATCGTTTAAGGGGTTGGCGGGCGGTGTGGGCAGTGGGTGATCGTGTCGCTCGGTTCGAGCAGCTCCATCCGTACGTGCGCCTTGGGTAGGTAGTAACGCACCGGTGCACCGGTTTCGAGGAGGAGCCGGGGACCGCTCGACTCGGCGATGGTGACACCGTCGAGGTCGATGCGCAGGTGTCCGGCGGGCCCACGCCCCCTGGGGGCTGCGGTTCGGAGGCAACCAAGGGTTCGGGTTCCACGTCATCCTGCAGGGCACCTGCTGGCTGTCGAGCGTCGACGAGCCGCCGCGGGCACTGCAGCCAGGCGACGTGGTGCTGCTGGCCAGCGGCCAGGAGCACACGGCGTCCGCTGGGCGTTCGCCTACGAGACCTCCGTCAGAGCCGCGTGAGTCGAAGGTCGGCTGTTGTCCGCTTCTACATCGACGCCGATCTCCTCGGTCGCTACGGTGCGAGCAGGTTTCGGACTGCGGCTCGCGGGACCGATGGTGCCGCTTGTTCCAACCAGTCGAGCGGTGTGCGGCCGTGACTGTCGCGGACGTCTGGGTCTGCTCCATGGTCGATGAGTACCTCGATGGTCCTCAGGAAGCCCGCCTTGGTGGCGTAGTGCAGAGCTGTCGCGTTGAGAGCGCGGACGCCGGTCGTACCTTGAGGGTCGCCGGTACGGCGATCGTTCGCGTGGGCACCGTGGCGTAGTAGCGCGCGGACGTACTCGGGGTCGTCCTTGCGGCCCTGGTTTCCCGTGCAGCTGGCACCGATCCACGAGCCGGAGGAGTCGATCGACGCGCCGCGGCTGGCCAGCAGCGGAGCCAGCTCGGGATGTAGGACCCAGCGTCCGACGCCGATCCGGGTCGCGTCCGCCCCATGGGCCAGCAGCAGCTCGACCATCGCCGGGCTGCCCTGTGCGGCGGCCCCGCGCAACGCTCGTACATAGCCCGGAAGCGGAGGTGCGACGTGGTCGAGGATGAGTCGCAGCGCGCCGGACTGCCCGCCCGCGACCGCATGTTCGACGGCTGTCATGTCGAGGACGTCGACCGCCGGATCCGTCGCCTGGGCAAGGTTCGGATCGGCCGCGAGCATGCGCCCGAGCGAGGTGAGGTCGCCGAGGAAGGCGGAGGTGAAGACGTCCTCGTTGGCACCCGCCGCCATGAGGAGCGACTCGACCGCGGAACGACGCTTCATCCGGGCCGCGCACAGCGGCGTCACGAATACCACCCGCTCGAACGCCAGCCCGGTGACCCCCACCGGAAGGTAGAAGGGATGGTCCGCTCCGACGCCGCGGCCCAACAGCATCCGTACGACCTCGGCGCGGCCGGCCAGGGCAGCCGCCTGCATGATCGCAGCGGCGTAGGTCGGACGCAGCAGGTCCGGTGCCTCCGCCAGCGCCGCGTCGACCCCGGCGACATCCCCACGACGAGCGAGATCCCTCGCCTGCCCCACGCTCCGGGCGTCGATCCCGCACCAGGCCACCGGCCGCGGGCCGTTCTTCGATTCCCTTGCGCCGGCGTCCTTCCCACCGGGCCTGTTCCCCCGCCCGCGGGGCCTTGCCGGCGCCACCTGTCCGTTGACGAGAACCAGCGCCAGGGAGCGGACCTGCGCGAAGATCGTCCTGCGGTCGTTCTCCGCCGCGACTGTGGCCTCCAACGCCCGGCGGAAGTGCCCCAGCCACCGGCGGGCCAGCGCCGGCGTGATCGGAAGGCCGTCATGGCGGTGCCTCAGACCTGCGTGCGCCTGCTCGCTGTAGCGACGGGGACCGCCCAACCACTCGCCGAAGAAGAGCTTCTGCATCGACCGACCGTCAGCGAGGTCCCGCGGGAACAAGGGACGCAGCTGCTCGTCGTCGTCGAACCCCGCATACAAAAGGTCAACCAGTCTGTCGATCGTGGGCTGACCGCCGATCCGTTCGAACAGGTCAGTACCCCGGAAAGGCCGGAAACCCGGCGGATGATCGAGCAGGCCGCGGTGCTCAAGACACATAGGATGCGCAGCGTTCGTCTCGGACACGTACGATTCCGCACCGCCGAGCGTGCGGGCGGCGGTGGTGTAGCGCTGTCCGGTCGCGAGCCGAAGAATCCCGTGGCTGACGCCGCAGCGCTTTCTGCATGGTCGGGCTCACATGCGGCTTCTTTCCCGGGACCGCTTGGCCCACTCGTCGCGGGTGACGGTGTAGACGGCGCTGTCGGTGCCGTGCAGGACTTCGTAGCGGTCGAGGGTCATACCCAGCACCGCGTGGGGTGTCGCCGGGTAGATCGTAGCGACCTCGTCGACGTCGGACTCCAGCTCGTCCAGTGTGGCCGGATTGGGGTCTCCGGTGGCGACACGGCGGGACACGTCCGCTGCCGCTGGCACATCGTCCTGCAGAAGGCGCTGAAAGCCTGCGGCCTGTCCATGCCGACCGCCATGCCGAACGGGGCGCCCGGGCGTATGCCAGGTGGTGCGGGTGCTCCGCGCTGGCCGCGGCGGGCGCACCGGCCGGGCGCTGCTGCTCGAGCGCGCGGACCGCCGCGGCGCGATCCGGGAGGGCCGGGAAGCCAACCTGGTCCTGTTCCTCGTGGACTCCTCGGGGTCGATGGCCGCCCGCGCCCGGATGCGGACCGTCACCACCGCCGTGCTGTCGCTGCTTGTGGACGCCTACCAGCGACGCGACCGCGTCGGCATGATCACGTTTCGGGGGACCACGGCCGAGCTGGTGCTGCCGCCGACGTCGAGCGTCGAGGTCGGCGCCGCCCGCCTCGCCGCGTTGCCGACGGGCGGGCGCACCCCGCTGGCCGCCGGGCTGGACCGCGCGGCCGAGGTCATCCGCGGCGAACGTCGCCGCCAGCCGGACGTGCGTCCGCTGCTCGTCCTCGTCACCGACGGCCGGGCCACCGCCGGCCGCGATCCGCTCGCCGCGGCCGCGCGGCTGGCCGCCGACGGGGTGGCCGCCGTCGTCGTCGACTGCGAGACCGGCCCGCTGCGGCTGGGTTTGGCACAGCGGCTCGCGACGGCGTTGGCGGCGCCGACCATGCCGCTGGACGCGCTGTCCGCCGGGTCCACCCGCCCCGATGCGACCGCCGGCAGCTTCCGTCCGGCCCGGGCGGCCGCCGAAACGGCGACGGGGGTGGCCTGATGCCGCAGGGGCAGCCGAGCACGCTTCCGGACGACGGCCTGACCACCCGCCAGCGGCGGGACCGGCCGCTCGTCGTGGTCCACACCGGCGATGGCAAGGGCAAGTCGACGGCCGCATTCGGGCTGGCGTTGCGGGGCTGGGCGCAGGGCTGGCCGATCGGGGTGTTCCAGTTCGTCAAGTCCGCGAAGTGGCGCATCGGCGAGGAGAACGCCCTGCGGACCCTCGGCGCCAGCGGCCAGGGCGGCACGGTCGCCTGGCACAAGATGGGCGAGGGCTGGAGCTGGCTGCGGCGCCCCGCCGACGCCGACGAGGTCGAGCCGGCCGAGGCCGCCCGGGAAGGCTGGGCGCAGATCGCCCGCGACCTGGCCGCGCAGACCTACCGCCTCTACGTGCTGGACGAGCTGACCTACCCGCTGAAGTGGGGCTGGGTCGACGTCGACGAGGTCGTCGAGGTGCTGGCCGGGCGGCCGGGCCGGCAGCACGTCGTCATCACGGGTCGGGCGGCGCCCCGACAGCTGCTCGACGCCGCGGACCTTGGTCACCGAGATGACCAAGGTCAAGCATCCGATGGACGCCGGCCAGAAGGGCCAGCGGGGGATCGAGTGGTGACGCCCGCGCCGCCGAGGCTGGTGGTCGCGGCGCCGGCGAGCGGGGCCGGCAAGACGACGGTCACCGCGCACGGAGGAGATCCTGCCGGGACAAGGCGACCGCGTGGAGGTCGGCCAGCGCCAGCCTCTGCTGTCGCCGAGCGGACCCGGACCTACCGCGCGTCGCCGACGGAGCTTCCACGATGCTTACAGATTGCTTACAGCCCAGGTCGGCGACCCTTGCCGACTGTGGGCGGGGGTCACCGTCCCGACCTCCGAGACGCCACAAAAGGAAGGCGGCTCCATCCCCCGACGCCCCGCACTCACACGGGGTGTCTCACCTCAGTCTAACCAAGAGGGGTCGGCTCACAGGTGAGGGAGACGCTGCCCAGTATCCGCGTGCTTTCGCGGCCCGTCGCGGTGAGCAGGCTCTCTTGACGATCTCGGACGCAGCAGCGGGTATGCAAATCTTTGTGGCATAGTCGGTTCGATGCGGCGAGTTTGGGACCGGCCGGGGACATGTATGCGGTGGATCTGCCTGGTAC
>NZ_CAUVXP010000133.1:0-16228 GCF_963555955.1 Protofrankia sp. Cas3 | reverse complement strand
CAGTAGGCGGGAGTAATAGATGATCATAAAATGCTCTATCAAGGCGGCAGGGGGTGTAATCGGGTGAGCCGGGAGTACGCCAAGGCCGTGGGAGCCCGTCTTCGGGCCATACGGATCCAGCAGGGAATGTCGCTGCAGGGGGTGGAGCAGAAGTCACGCGGGCGATGGAAGACCGCGGCGGTCGGCTCGTACGAGCGCGGCGATCGGATGATCAGTGTCCATCAACTGTCGGAGCTGGCGGCGTTCTACGGCGTGCCGGTGTCGGCGCTTCTGCCGGACGAGGAGGCGTTGCCGCCGCGCGAGCACCGGCCCCGTACCGTCCTCAATCTGAAAAAGCTCACGGAGGCACCGCCGGACTCCTCCGCGCTGGTACGGCGTTGGGTCGCGCAGATTCAGCGCCAGCGTGACGACTACGCCGGGCAGGTCCTGTCCATCCGGGACGGTGATCTGCGGGCGTTGGCCCTCCTGCACGACACCACGCCGCAGGAGTTCGCCGAACGGCTGCGGGTGTGGGGTGTGCTTGAGACCAGTTTCGGTGAGGAGGAGCCCTCGGAGTAAGGCCGGTGCAGAGCCGGGCGCGTTCACGTCGTCGCTGCCAGACCTGGGCGGCGGTTGGCGGCGAGATCGCGTGCACCTGGAGGGTACGCGCACAGCGGGAGGTGGCTGATGGTTAGCAGACGGGCGCCCCGTCGTGGACTAGTCCTGGGTGCCGGGGGCGTGCTCGGATCGGCATGGATGATCGGCGCACTGCGCGCATACGAGGACGCGACCGGGATCGACGTCCGCACCATGGACATGGTCGTCGGCACATCCGCCGGAGCGGTCCTCGCCGCTCTGATCGGGACCGGCACCGGGGTCGAGACGATGGTCAACTCCGAGTACGGGCGGCCGCTGTTCGGTGATCCGGTTCTGGACTACACGCGGCTCGGTTCGGCGTTGCCGCCGAGGCCGCGCATGCGGATCGGCTCCCGCCGGCTGTTGGCCGCCTCGGCGCGCCATCCACGCAGCGTCACTCCGTTGGTGGCTCTGGTCTCCCTGCTCCCGCAGGGGCGCGGGACGCTTGCCGCGATCGGCGAGCTCGTGTCCGCGGCGGACAGTACCGTCCCCACCCGGCCTGCATGGGTGAAACCGTGGATCGTCGCCATGGACTACGACACCGGGACCCGGGTCGTGTTCGGCTCGCCGGGGGCGCCGCGGGCTTCGCTCGCGGAGGCGGTGATGGCCTCCTGCGCGATTCCGTCCTGGTATGCGCCGGTCATGATCGGTGGGCGGCCATACGTCGACGGCGGGACGAGGTCGCCGGCGTCGGTGGACGTGCTCACCGACGCCGGGCTGGACGAAGCACTCGTGCTCGCCCCTGCCTGCTCCGTCGCCCTGGACCAACCGCGGGGCGCCCTGGCCCGACTCGAACGCCAGATGCGGCGGTGGGCGACCCGGGTGGTGATGCGCGAGGCCGAACTGCTGCGGTCCGCTGGCACGAAGGTCACGGTCATCTGCCCGGGGCCGGCGGACCTGGCGGTCATCGGCGCCAACGTCATGGACCTCAGCCGCCGCCGCGAGGTGTTCGAGACCTCGCTGCAGACCAGCGCGGCGGCCTTGGCGCTGCCCGACGCCGCGGATGGGCCGCTCGCGGCCGCCGGTTGAGCTGCCGGTACGACCGGCGGTTCAACCGGCGGGCGAGGGGGTCTACCACCCCGGGTGGATCGGCCTCCGGGCCTGGCCGGGTTAGAGCGCCCGCCAACCCCACCCCCGGCCGGACGGTGGGGTTGCGCCCGGCACACTGGCATGGTGCGTGTGTATCTGGCGTCAACCCTGTCGGCGGCTCAGGGTGTCCTCGCGGACCGGGTGGTTCCCGCCGGCCTGGGCTTCGCCGTGACCGGATCGGTGCGGGAGTGGTACGCCCAGTCCGACACGGACGAGATGGAGTACGCCCTGCTCCTTGAGGCGGCCCGGGCCAGCCTCAGGTTGCTCGATGCCGATCCGAGGGCACCGCGGCGCCGGCTCGTGTTCGCGGTGGAGGTTGACGACCACCACGTGCGGTTTCGTGACGATCTTGATCGTGGGGTGGTCGAGGTCACGGTACCCGTGCCGATAGCGGAGGTCCGGGCCATCCACGTGGATGGCGCAGATGCGCAGGCCGCTGTCGAGGCGGCCGCGGCAGCCATGGTGGAGGCCGATCTCGGCGGCGAGGATGCGGCCTTCCTGGTCGACGAGGCCGACGGGTATGAACTGCTCTGGTACGCCACCCAGGAACTGGCGGATCTCATTTAGAGCGCCCCTATTGTCGGTCGCTCTTAGCGCCTGGTCCAGACGCTGATGGGTGGATCTCCCGCATTGGTTCTGGCGCATTGGTTCTGGCGCATTGGTTCTGCTGCACAGTCAAGGGGTGGCTCGGATGGATGCCGTCACGGTCGTTCCGGAGCCGGTGAACGAACCGGTCCGCGACTACGCGCCGCGCAGCGCATGGCGTGACCGCCTGCAGACGGCGCTCACCGCGATGGCCGATGACCACGTCGAGCTACCGCTGGTGATCGCGGGTGCGTCGCGGCCGGGAACGGGCGAGCCCTTCGATGTGGTGGCCCCGCACCGCCGTGCGTTGGTGCTGGGGTCGGGCCGCGCGGCGGCACCGCGGGACGTCGCCGACGCCGTCGACGCGGCGCTCGCGGCCGGGCCGGGCTGGCGGGCGTTGGGCCAGGACGACCGCGCGGCTGTGTTCCTGCGGGCGGCGCAGCTGCTCGCAGGGCGGTGGCGGGACACCGTCAACGCCGCAACCATGCTGGGGCAGAGCAAGAGCTGTTACCAGGCGGAGATCGACGCGGCCTGCGAACTGATCGATTTCTGGCGTTTCAACGTCGCGTTCGCTCGCGAGATCGTCGCCGGGCAGCCGGCCTCGTCCCCCGGGACATGGAACCGCATGGACTACCGCCCGCTCGAGGGGTTCGTCCTCGCGGTGACACCGTTCAACTTCACCTCGATCGCGGCGAATCTGGCGACCGCCCCGGCGATCATGGGTAATACGGTGGTCTGGAAGCCCAGCCCGACCCAGCAGCTCGCCGCCCACCACACCATGTCGTTGCTGGCGGAGGCCGGCCTACCCCCTGGAGTGGTCAACATGGTCACCGGGGACGGCGCGGCCGTCTCCGCGGTCGCGCTGCGCCACCGTGATCTCGCCGGCGTGCATTTCACCGGCTCCACCGCCACCTTTCGCGGGATGTGGCGGACGGTCGCCGACGGGATCGAGGGTTACCGCACCTACCCGCGGCTGGTCGGTGAGACCGGTGGCAAGGACTTCGTCCTGGTTCATCCCAGTGCCGACCCGGATGCCGTGCTGGTCGCCCTCGTCCGCGGTGCGTTCGAGTACCAGGGACAGAAGTGCTCGGCGGTGTCCCGCGCCTACCTGCCCGCCTCGATGTGGCAGGCGGGCCTGCGGGACCGCCTGGTGGCCGAGACCGCCGCGGTGACCTTTGGCGATGTGTCGGACCTGAGTCTTTTCGGCGGTGCGGTGATCGACCGACGTGCATTCGACCGGCTGGCGGCACTGCTCGCGCGGTTGCGGGCGGATCCGGCGGTGTCGGTCCTCGTCGGTGGCGGTACCGACGACCGGGTCGGGTACTTCGTGGAACCGACCGTGGTGGTGTGTGCCGACCCCGCGCACGAAGTGTTCACGACTGAGTACTTTGGACCGATTCTGGCCGTGCATGTGTACGACGATCGGCCGAGGCCGGATTCGGATGCATTTTCCACGATCATGAAGGATGTCGCGGATGCCGCGCCTTATGCGCTGACGGGCGCGGTATTCGGCCGCGACCGGGCCGCCCTCGCCGCGGCCACCGAGGCATTGCGTTACAGCGCTGGAAACTTCTACCTCAACGACAAACCGACGGGCGCTGTGGTGGGCCGGCAGCCGTTCGGCGGGTCGCGTGCGAGCGGTACCAATGACAAGGCGGGTTCCGAGCTGAACCTGCTGCGGTGGGTCTCCCCGCGGGCACTCAAGGAGACCTTCGACCCGCCGCGAACAGTGGCCTATCCACATATGGTCTGAAAGATCGACAACGTACGTCGACGGTGCATGCGGCCGGCGTCTCGGCCGGTGTCGTGCCGGCGGCGGACGCCCGGACCACACCCGTTGCCGGTTGGTTGTCCGGTAGGAACTGGACGTCTGAAACATGGCTGTGCAATGGTTCGTTACCGGGAGCGACAACCATGCTGTTCTGCCTTTCACGTCGGAGAGCTGCCGGCCGAGAGGACCTTGGCTGGCCCGATCGTGGGTTTTCACGCCGCCGGCGGGATGCCCTGATCAATGATCAAGTATGTGGACCGCGCCTCACGGCGGGATAGTCCGGCACCGGTAGGAAAGATCGCTCCTGTCCTTCGCGATACTTTGTCAAGGATTACGGGTGCGCCCGGCGCACCCGCGGAAGACCCTGAAATTTATGATCATATCCTCGGACGACGTCGGAGGCTGTCACCCGTTCCGGTGTGGATCTAAACGAAGCACACCGCGGGAAGGAGGCTGATCGCTCGTGCTCTACCTTGCCGGCCAGATCCTGGTGTTCGTCGCGGTGGCGCTTGTCATCGGCGTGCTGCTGGCCTGGGTGTTCCTTATCGGCCCGATGCGTCGCCAGAGCGAGGAGGCACGCCGCGCCCTCGCCGCCGGCTACGTCGGGCTGGGCGCGGCCCAGCCGCCCGTGGCGGACGACCGGGCTGGTAGCGCCGCGGTCGTGCCCGGCGCCGCGATGCCCGGCGCCGCGATGGCCAGCGCAGCGATGGCCAGCGCCGAGGTTGATGAGGGGGGCACGGCGGGTCGTGACACGACGGCAGATGCGGCGGTTCTCGTCACGGAACTGAGCGTGCGCCTTCGCCGCCAGGACGACGAGTGGGCGTTGGAGAAGGCGGCGCTCACGGCGCGGCTGAGCGCCGCCGAGCAGCGGGCGGCCGACTCCGAGCAGCGGGTTGCCGCGGTGGAGCGTCAGGTCCTCGCCGCGGGCCGGCGGGTGCGGACGATCGAGGGCGCGCTCGCCGACGCTGAGGCTCACGGGCGGGCCAACCGACAGACCAGCATGCCCGTTCGTGCGGTACCGGTCGCTCGGGCGGCGCTGCATGCCGGTGGTTCGTCGGCTGGTTTCTGGGATGGTCCGTTGGACGGTCCGTTGGACGGTCCGTCGGACGGCGCCGACACCGGCGAGAGATCCGGTCTGGTCGCTGTCGTGGCGGCCCAGGCCAACGGACACGCGGACGGCCGTGCCGCCGAGACGCTCGCCGCTGAGGCCGCGCAGCTGCGGGTGCAGCTCGCCGAGGCCGAGGGGCGGGCGGCGAAGTTCTCCTCCCGGTTGGCGATGGTCCGAACCGAGGCGGAGGACGCGCAGCGTCAGGTCGCGACGATGACGACCAGGCTCGATCGTCATCAGGCCGAGTGGGCGGCGGAGAAGGTTCGGCTGCTGGCTCGGATCGGCCCGACCGAGCACAGCGTGAACGGTGCCGACCCCGGGAACACCCCGGACGGACGCGAGGACGTCCCGGTCGATACCGACGCCGCCGGGACGGTTCTGGCGCACGAGCGCGACCGCGACCGCGATGGCGAAGGGTACGTCAGCGTCGACAGCGGGTGTGCCGACGATTTCGTCTTCGACGGGAAGGACCCTGCTCTCGCCGATGTGGTCCCGGTCCGGACCGCCCGACCAGTACCGGGCGAGCTGTCTGACCAGTCCCACGGGCGCCTGCCCGGCTCGGTCGCGCTCGCCCAGCTGACGGCCTCCGGTGGGTTCGGGTCCTTTTCCGTCCTGATGCCGACCGCGGATACCGCAGCCCGGCGGGACAATCTCAAAGAGATCGTGGGGATCGGCCCGGTTGTGGAGGCGCGCCTCTACGCGTTCGGCATCGCGAGCTTCCGCCAGCTTGCCGAGCTCGACGAGGACGGCGTCGACAGCCTCGTCCGGGTACTCGACGGGTTTGGTGACCGGCTTGTCTCGGACGACTGGGTGGGCCAGGCGCGCTCCCTGTACGAGCGCCACCACGGAAACGTGGCCTGATCCGGTGCGCGCGTCGCTGTTGCGTACCTGACCGCATCGCACGTCTCGCCAGCGCGGCGCACAAACGGAGCTGTGCTGACGGAGTGTCACCAGCGGATTGTTTTCGATGGTGACGGTCGCGCTGGCGGTCGCGGTGGCGGTCGCGGTGGGCGTTTCCCCGGTTCATTGAAACGGTCAGATTAACGGCTGTCTCACTCCATGATTGCGGCTACCCGCCCCAGCCCCCTCCTTGACCCGCGCCACTACTGCCAGGCGCTCTTAACGATGTGAATCTGATGCTCCTACCACAACACCAGATTCACATCGTTCCCACAGAGCGTCCGGCAACAGGGGCGCGGCCTCGCGGGGCCGGGGCACGCACCTCGCATCATCGCTACCCATCCATCGCTGCGCGATGCACGGGTAGCCCGGCTTCGTCGGTCGACACCCAACACTTCCGGTGCGTCCCTCCTCGCACCTCGCGATCTACCCGCCCCAGCCCCCTCCTTGACCCACGCCACTATTGCCGGGCGCTCTTTACGTAATGCTTGCTCGGTGGAAAATATGATCATTTCTCTCCCGTGGGGGGGCGTTCGTGGGCCGGTGTGGGTGGGATGCGATGGTTGTGGAAATATGGACCGGGAGCTGAGCGGACAGATCTGAGCGGACACGGTCCACGCACTGCCGGCGTTGCCGGTGCTCCGGGGAAGCCGGTGGCCCGGGGGGGTGGGGGAAGGCGGGACGTGGGACCGGGGGCTTGATTACCGGCGACCTTCTTTCTACGCTTCGCGATAGTTGTCGGGATCGGATCGGTCCGAGCGGGTGACCAGGGAGATCGGGTTTTCTGTGACAACACGCGGCGGTTGGATGGATGCCACTTCGCTCATTGAGACCGAAGTGCGTGAACTGGTCCGGCGTCGATCCCTCGACCCGGTTCACGAACCCACCCGGATCCGCCAGCTCGTCGAGGACGTCCTGGGCGAATACGAGGAACGGACGCTCACCAGCGACCTCCCCGCGATTGTCGACCGGGCCACCACCGCGCGGCTTGTCCACGACGCGGTTGCCGGCTTCGGACCGCTGCAACGCCATCTGGACGACCCGAGCGTGGAAGAAATCTGGATCAACGAACCTGGGCGCGTTTTCGTCGCGCGGAACGGGCGCAGCGAGCTGACCACGACGATCCTGAGTGCCGATCAGGTACAGGACCTGGTCGAACGGATGCTGAAGAGTTCCGGGCGCCGGGTGGATCTGTCCACTCCGTTCGTGGACGCCATGTTGCCGGACGGGTCGCGCCTGCACGTGGTCATCCCCGACGTCACCCGCGTCCACTGGTCGGTCAACATCCGCAAGTTCGTCGTGTCCGCCGCCAGTATGGACGAACTGGTCGATCTGTCGACGATCACATCGTCGGCAGCAGCCTTCCTGGAGGCCGCCGTCGCCTCCGGACTGAACATCATCGTGGCTGGCGGAACGCAGGCGGGGAAGACGACCATGCTCAACTGCCTCGGTTCGGCGGTCCCCGGTCGGGAACGGGTCATCACCTGTGAGGAGGTCTTCGAGCTCAGGCTGCGGGCCCCGGACTGGGTCGCCATGCAGACCCGCCAGGCCAACCTGGAGGGCACCGGCGAGATCCGGCTCCGGCGTCTGATCAAGGAAGCCCTCCGGATGCGTCCCGACCGGATCATTGTCGGCGAGGTCCGGCAGGAAGAGGCCCTCGACCTCCTGATCGCTCTCAACTCGGGCCTGCCCGGGATGTGCAGCCTGCATGCGAACTCGGCCCGCGAGGCGGTCACCAAACTGTGCACCCTGCCGCTGCTCGCCGGGGAGAACGTCAGCCACGCCTTCGTGGTGCCGACGGTTGCCGCCAGCGTCGACCTTGTCGTGCATCTCACGAAGGACGCGCACGGGCGGCGTCGGGTGACCGAGATCGTGTCACTGTCGGGACGCACGGAGGGGGACGTGATCGAAACCGCGCAGATCTACCGGTCACGCGGCGACACCCTGGTTCGCGCTGACGGGTACCCGCCACATGCCGACCGGTTCGCCCGAGCCGGCTACGACCTGCCAGCCCTGCTCGCCTCGACCGATCGTGACCGGCGGGACCGGATGGCTGAGACGGAGCGCGCCCAGCTCTCCGACCGATCGTGGGCCGAGATCGCGGTGGAGCGCTGATGGGCATCTTCATCGGCCTGCTCTTCGGCCTCGGTCTCCTGCTCATCATCTTCAGCGGGCGTCCCCGCGCCCCGCGCGATCCCGCGTCCGCGAAGTGGCGCGGACGGACCCGGGAGATGCTCGCTCAGGCGGGAATCCCGGGAGTCAGTCCCGACCAGCTTCTCGCGATCAGTATCGGAGTCGGGCTGCTGGTCGGCCTGATCGTGCTGGCCTTCACCGCCACCTGGTCGCTCGCCGGAGCGTTCTTCATTTTCGCAGCCCTACTGCCGCGTGCGATGGTGATGCGTCGCCGCCGGGCGCGCATGCACGACCTTCGGGAGCTGTGGCCGGATGTCGTGGACAATCTGGCCAGCGCGGTGCGGGCGGGAATGCCTCTGTCCGAGGGGCTCGCATCGGTGGGACTACGGGGCCCGCTGCCGCTTCGGCCGGCCTTCACCCGTTTCGGCGAGGACTACCGGGCGACCGGCTCCTTCGCGGCGAGCCTGGACCGGCTTTCTGACGATCTCGCCGATCCGATCGCCGACCGGATCATCGAGTCGTTGCGCACCGCCCGGGAGGTCGGCGGGACCGACCTCGGCCGGCTGCTGCGGACACTCTCGGCGTTCCTGCGCGAGGACGCCCGGACCCGCGCGGAGCTCGAAACCCGACAGAGTTGGACGATCAATGCTGCGCGGCTCGCGCTCGCGGCGCCGTGGGTTGTCCTCCTGCTGCTGGCGACCCGGGGGGAGACGGTCCGCGCCTATGACAGCCCCACCGGCGTTGTCGTACTCGCGGTCGGCGGTGGGGTGTCGGTGGTGGCCTACCTGCTCATGAAACAGATCGGCAGACTCCCTGAGGAAGGTCGGGTGCTGCGTCCATGAGTCTGGTCGCGACCGGTGCGCTGATCGGTCTGCTGGCCGGCGTCGGCCTGGCCCTGATCGTCCTGCGGTCGCCAGTGGTCCGGCGGATCCGGCTCGCCGATCGGATCGACCCGTACCTGCGGGACACCCCGGCGCAGTCCCGGCTGCTGGCCGACCGGGCCCGGCCGGCGGCTTCGCGTAGTGGCCTGGAGGAGCTGGTCCGACCGTTCGTGGCTGACGCGGCTCGGCGACTCGACCGCTTTCTGGGTGGGCGTGCCGCCCTGCAGCGCCGCCTGACCCAGGCCGGCGGGCAGACCTCCATCGAGGATTTCCGGGTTCAGCAGGTGGTCTGGTCGGTGGCCGGGGCGCTGTTCGGCGCCGCACTGCTGGCTCTGCGTGCACTGCTGGGCTTCGGGCCCCCGCCGATCGTCGGCGTTGCCCTGGTCGTCGCCGGTGTCGCCGGCGGGGTCGTCGCCCGGGACTGGTGGCTGACCCGGGCGATACGAGAGCGCGAGGAACGCATACTCATCGAGTTCCCGACGGTGGCGGAGTTGCTCGCGTTGGCGGTCACCGCCGGTGAGAGCCCGGTGGGAGCGTTGGAACGGGTAAGTCGGTTGTCCCACGGGGAGTTGGGCCGCGAACTGCGGTTGGCTCTCGCGGACACGCGTGCTGGCGCCACCCTCGTTCAGGCGCTGGAGGGTCTGGCCGCCCGTACGACGGTCGCCTCGCTGCGTCGGTTCGTCGAGGGCATGGTGGTGGCGATCGAGCGCGGTACGCCGCTGGCCGAGGTGCTGCGGGCGCAGGCGATCGACGTCCGTGAGGCGGGCAAGCGGCAACTGCTGGAGGCCGGTGGTCGCAAGGAGATCGCGATGATGGTGCCGGTCGTCTTCTTCGTCCTGCCGACCACTGTGATCTTTGCTTTCTATCCAGCGGTCGTGAGTCTGACGTTCAACGCACAATGATCACACTGCGATGTAAGGGAGTTGGCGACTGTGCGGGTGTTCGTAGCACTGATGGGCCACTGGGTTCCGGCGTTGACGGAGGCCTTCCACGGTCGGCCGGCAAGCCGGAACAGTCAGACTAGTTGGGATGGCGGGAGCGGGAACAGCCCGGATGGCGGAGACCGCGGGGATGCCCGGAGCCGCGGGAATGGCCGGAGCCGCGGGGATCGCGGCGACGTGCCCGGCTGGGTGATGGTCACGGTGATGACGGCGGCACTGGTAGTGGCCCTGATGGCGGTTGCCGTGCCCCAGCTTCGGGATGTCTTCACCAAAGCGATCGACTCCGTGACCGGCGGCTGACCGTCCGGTGCTGGCGCGCCCGGCTGGCGACCGGGGTTCGGCTATCGTCGAGTTCGTCCTGGTCGGAATGCTGTTGTTACTGTTGTTTCTCGGCGTTGTCCAGGTCGGACTTGTTCTGCACATCCGTAACACCCTTGCCGCGGACGCGGCTGAGGGCGCGCGGCACGCGGCAAACCTGAACATGACCGACGACGCGGGTGGTCCGTACGCCGAGCGGCTGATCGCCTCGTCCGTTCCCGGGCGGGCCGATACGCGTTGCACGAGTGCCGCGGTGACCGACCCGTCCGGGGTGCCATTGGTTGAGGTGCGGTGCGAAGTCACGGTGCCGTTGACCTTCGTGCCGTTCGGAGCGAGCACGACGATCAGAGTTGTCGGGCATGCGGTCAAGGAGACGCCGTGAGCTCGCCGGACCGGTCACCGCCTGTGCGGCTGGCACCACCCGTGCGGTTAGGACCGGGCCGCGGCGGGCCGCGGTTGCGGCTGCGTCGCCGTGATGACAGCGGGACCGCGCTGATCGAGTTCGTCGGGCTGTCGGTCCTGTTGCTGATCCCGTTTGTCTACTTCTTCCTCAGCGTGTTCGCGGTCCAGCGGTCGGCGTTCGCGGTCACCCAGGCTGCGCGGGCCGCCGGCCGGGCGTACGCGACTGCGGACAGTGAGGACCAGGCCGTCGAGCGTGCGCGGGTGGCGGCTCGACTGGCCTTCGCCGACCAGGGCCTTGACGGCGCGCCCGAGGTGCGTTTCGCCCCGGAGGGCGCGGACTGCGGCGCGGGAGATCCAGGCGACGGGGCCGCATCGCTGACTCCGGGCGCCCGGTTCGTCGTGTGCGTCCGTTCGGTCGCCGCGTTGCCCGGTGCGGCCCAGCTGTTCACCGGGCTGGCGGATATCACGGTCAACGGAAAGTTCATCGTGGTCGTGGACGCCTACCGCCGCAACCGGACCGGAACCACTGCACCGTAAGGGATTCCGCCGATGTTCGCGCCCCTGTTGCCGGACGCTCTGTGGGAACGATGTGACTCTGGTGTTGTGGGAGGAGCATCAGATTCACATCGTTAGGAGCGCCTGGCAGTAGGGGTGTGGATCAAGGAGTGGGGCTGGGGTGCGTACATGGCAGGACGGCGGCGGGAGTCACTCTGATTGTGGGTATCGACCGACGACAACACAGAGATGTGTATGCCCCGGCCCCGCGATGCCGCGTCCCTATTGCCGTGCGCTCTCCTGCCCCGGATCAACGACGGGTCGCTGTTGTTGCACCGGCATATGATCGCCACGATGAACTCGGTCAGCGAGGGCGGCAGGGGCTTGTCACCACCATTGTCACTAGGCAGATCGACGAGGATGATCGACGTCGCAACCGTTCGGGGAGTGTCCGTGTCATGACCGCCATCGCCCCCGCCCGGCCGCTCCCGTTCGTCAGGCGGGTCATGATCAGGGACTATCGGTCCGTTGCCGACTGCGATGTCTCGCTCGGCCCGCTTACCGTGCTGGTCGGGTTCAATGCCTCCGGGAAGTCCAATTTCCTGGACGCGCTCCGGTTCGTCACGGACGCCCTGGAGGTGTCGCCTGCGCATGCGGTCTCGGAGCGCGGTGGTCTTGATGCTCTGCTGCGCCGGAGGCCGGATGGGGGTGCCGATTCCTTCGGGATTCGGCTTGATGTGGCGCTCGCGGCGGAGCGCGACGGCGGTGCGGCGGTCGCGGCGACCTACGGGGTCGAGATCGGTCGGGATCCGGACGGCGACCTGCCGCTGCTGGTGATCCGCGAGGAGTGCCGCATCGAACTGCCTGGCGGTCCGGTCGTGCTCAGCGCGACCGCGGGGCGGCGTCGTACCTCCCGGCTGTACCTACCAGTGGAGGCCATCCAGGACGATCGGTATGCGGCGGTCGACACCGCGTTGCGGGCCATGCGGTTCTACGAGTTGGACTCGGCGGTGCTGCGGGCGCTGGACGAGGAGACGACCCGGCGCTCGGAACTCGGCTCCGCGGGTGAGCATCTCGGGCATGTCCTCGGCGCGCTCCAGCGTGACGATCGCGTGGGCAAGGAACGCCTCGATGCCTACCTGTCGGCGCTGGTACCGAACGCGGTCGGGGTGGACGAGCGGTTGGAGGGCCGGTACTCGACGGTTGAGGCCCGTTTCCGAGTCGGTGTCGCGGACGGCATTGAGGTGTTCGCGCGGGAGGCCCTCTCGGAGGGGACGTTGCGGGCAGCCGGGGTGCTCGCGGCGCTGTTTCAGCCACCGGCCTTCGACGGTCGCATCTCGCTGATTGGCATTGAGGAACCGGAGACGGCGCTGCATCCGGCGACGGTGGGCGCGTTGTACGAGGCCCTGGACGACGCCGCGTTGCGGACCCAGGTGATCGTGACCAGTCAGAGTTCGGATCTTCTGGACAGCGAGTACGTCCGGCTCGGGCATATCCGGGCGGTGGCGAATCTCGACGGCGTGACGCATGTGGGTGAGGTTGATGCCGCCAGTCACGCCATCGTGGCGAAGAAGATCATGACGGTCGGTGAGTTGCACCGGAGCGGGCGGATGATGCCGGTGCAGGCCGATCGCCCGGCCGGCCGGCGGGCGGACGTGAGGCGGGAGCGGGGATGACGCCGACCACGATCGCCATGGTGGTCGAGGGCCAGGGCGAGGTCGCCGCCCTGCCGGTGCTGGTACGCCGGATGGCCGCCGAGCTGGCCCCAGGATCATGGGTGGATCTGCCACGCCCGTATCGGGTCAACCGAGGCACCCTGGTTGGTGCCGGTGGGCTGGAAACGGTCGTCGCGGCGGTCGCCGAGCAGGTCGGCCCGGCCGGTGGTGTCCTGATCATGATCGACGCCGATGACGACTGTCCCGCCGAGCTGGGTCCGCGGTTACTCGGCCGGGCTCGGGCGGTCTGTCCGGGGCTGGCGGTCTCCGTCGTCCTGGCCAATCGTGAGTTCGAGGCGTGGTTTCTGGCGGCAGCACCGTCGCTCAGTGGCGAGCGGGGCCTGGCTCAAGGCCTTGAGCGCCCCGTTGATGTGGAGAAACCGCGCGACTGTAAGGGATGGCTGAGCGCGCATCGTACCGATGGGCGTTCCTACAAGCCAGTGAGTGACCAGGCTGCGCTGGCCGCGCTTGTCAATCTCCGGATGGCCAGGAAGTACTCGCCTTCGTTCGACAAGTTCTGGCGTGACGTGGGGCATCTGCTGACAGGGGAGGAACAGTGATGGGTTCCCGGAGTCTGAGGTGAGGATTACCGGTGGGGCTGGGTCCGGCTTGTTGCGCGGCGGTGATGGCCCGGATGATGGCGTCGTAGGCGAGGTCTTCATGGCGGAACTGGGCGAGGACGGTGCCGGTGGTGAGGTAGGCCGGGCCAACAGGTGTTGAACGGTGAGGCCGTCTTGGCCCTGGTAGTGGTCGGCGGCGGTCTGGGCGGAGCTGATGAGGGGCGGGAGCTCGGCGAGGGTATCGGTGTAGCGGCAGTGCAGGCCGGTACGGCTTACGGCGCTGATGGACGCCTTGAGCTCGTCGAGGGTGGGTAGGTCGTCGACAGAGGACGGGGCGCCGGGAGCGGGGGCGAGGATGCGACGAAGGGCGACGAGGCTCGCGGTATCCCCGTTGGTGTCTGGGTCCAGCTCAGCACCTGGGCCGAAGAGTTCAGAGGTTTTGACGCCGAGGGCGCGGGCCAGGGCGTGAAGGGTGCTGACACGGGCGCTGGTCCGCTGGCCTTGCTCGAGTTTGAAGATGGTGGCGACCGAGACACCGGTGGCTTGGGCTAATTCCTATTGGGTGAGGCTGCGCCGGCGGCGGACTTGGGCGAGGCGGTCGCCGAGGGATTGCTCGGCCATCGAGCCCTCCAGGGTGTGCGGTTGGCGACACTGTAGATCGTAGGCTCGCATGCCGTGACTGATGAGATCCGCGAGATCCTGCCCCCGCACACCGGCTCCGCGTTTCTCGCCATGGCGGCGCTGCGTCCGGCGTTACGGGACGAGGCCACGTTCGTCCGGCTCGTTGACGACGTGCAGCGCGCCGAGGGTTACCGGCTGGTCGGCGTGTTCGAGCCGGCCGGTGCTGCGGCGAGAGCCGTGGCGGGATTCCGGGTCGGGCATGCCCTGTCCTTCGGGCGCTACCTGTATGTGGACGACCTTTCGACACTCGGGGACGTCCGCCGGCGGGGATACGGTGGGCGTCTTCTCGAATGGCTGTTCACCGAGGCTCGACGCCTCGGATGCGATCAGGTGCGGCTGGACTCAGGTGTCGGTCCAACGCGCACGGACGCTCATCGGCTGTACATGAACACAGGTATGGCCATCGCCGCGCACCACTTCACCCACGTTCTCGACGGATAGCCCTGGACGGGGCGAACGGCAGAAGCCGAACCCGCGTTGCAAACGTGGGAAACCTGTGGTGCGGCCGGTGCTGACCAGGGTTCACGCGCTCCGGCCAAGGTCCGCGGCGGTTCGGTACCGGCTATATCTCCCCATTCCGACCCGATGGTCACCGATGCTATGGGCACGCGGCGGGCACGTTGTCCGGTCAACGGCGCCTCGCCAGGGTGGCACCCTTATTGGCTGGTATGTCCGGAGTTATCCGCCCACGCGGTGGATGTGGGAGCCGCGTCCGTCTCCTGCGCTTGGCGATGTCCGTCGGTCGGGTTCCGCGGGTCGGTTCCATGCGCTGTCGGAACGGTGGCCCATGGTCTCGTGCTGCGGGTGGCAGAGTCTGCGATCATTGTCGAGTACGGGTTGGTCCGAGACCCAGCGGTGGGAACGGGGGATGCGCAATGATCGTTTACCACAACCGCCGACACGCCGACGAACGCGGGAGGTTGTGGTGGGCGATCGACATATGCTGTGACCTGCTGCGATGCGACACCTATAGATCATATATTCATGATCCTAAGGATCTTCGGATGGAGGTTGTGGTATGATCTTGCATCGTCGCAGGTCAGCGGGTGTACAATTCGGACAGCGGTGCCCGCGATCTACAAATCCGAGTCGGATTGAAACGTGAAGCTTTTCAGCGGCCCAGGTACCATCCGTGCCCGCGATCTACAAATCCGAGTCGGATTGAAACTCCCCTAGGTACATAAAATAAATGTGAGAGAAGTGCCCGCGATCTACAAATCCGAGTCGGATTGAAACAACACCACCTTCTTCGACATGGTGATGGCCACGTGCCCGCGATCTACAAATCCGAGTCGGATTGAAACCCGTCTTCGACGATGTATCCACCGCATACGCAAGTGCCCGCGATCTACAAATCCGAGTCGGATTGAAACCTCGGGATGAACGCCTCCAACAACCACATGGAACATGTGCCCGCGATCTACAAATCCGAGTCGGATTGAAACGTCCAGCTCGGGCTGGAGCGACTTGATCCGGCGGGTGCCCGCGATCTACAAATCCGAGTCGGATTGAAACGTCCAGCTCGGGCTGGAGCGACTTGATCCGGCGGGTGCCCGCGATCTACAAATCCGAGTCGGATTGAAACGTGGGGGAGGCAGAAGGCGGAGCGGAAGCCTTGGAGTGCCCGCGATCTACAAATCCGAGTCGGATTGAAACGCCGGGTTGGGAAGCGCGAGGCGCTCCTGGTGCCCGCGATCTACAAATCCGAGTCGGATTGAAACAACCAGGGCGGCACCGCGGGTTGAGCTAACGGGGTGCCCGCGATCTACAAATCCGAGTCGGATTGAAACGGGTGTGGCGGTAACAGTGACGGTGGGGGATGGGTGCCCGCGATCTACAAATCCGAGTCGGATTGAAACCCAAACTGCACACAAGGATCGCTTTTCCTGAGGTATCCGCGATCTACAAATCCGAGTCGGATTGAAACAACCATGTTGTCGTCCTGGAAACCAGTGTCATGTGCCCGCGATCTACAAATCCGAGTCGGATTGAAATCCGCGAGGCGTGCGCCACGAGCGTGCCCGGGTCGGGGTC
>NZ_CAUVXP010000132.1:0-16305 GCF_963555955.1 Protofrankia sp. Cas3 | reverse complement strand
CTGGCCGGGTTGGGGTCGGCACACCCATCAGACGATTCGAACATATGTTCAGAATAGGTGTCTGGTCCGACATTTCCACCCCGCCGGGCGATCAGGAATTCTCAGCCGACCTGGCAGTCGGGTGTCTCATGCCCGTGACCATGACCGGAATGACACGACGGGGCGAGCAACGGGGTGGACGACGGTTGGCCGGAGGGCAGCAACACGGTCATGCCCGGTACCGGTGGCGACGACTGGGCCGCAGCGACCGGCGTCGTGGCCGGCTGCGCTGAGACCGAAGGCGGCTCTGCGGACCGGACCGTAGCCGCCGCGTGGGAGACCGGGCTTCCAGCGGGCGCGATCACAGCCGGTGCAGCCCCACCCGCAGTGATGGAGGGTCCAGCATCCGCCGACGCCGGTAACCACGGTTGGTCGTCGATCGCCTCGGGGCGCTCTGAGCGCACGCCGGCAACCGGGTGGTCCGCCGCGTCATCCGGACGGTGACCAGCCGCCATGAGAACGACGCCGAGAACCGCGCCAAGCCCGCACAGACCCACGGCCACCTTGGCGCCCGCCCGCCAGCCGCCGCTGGTGACCGGCCGCAGCCGTCGATGTCGGATGGGCGTGCCCGCCGCGGTCGCGACAACGGACGGCCGATCAGATCCAGGGTCGCCGTCCCAGGGAAGCAGCGTCCAACCACCCCCCACCACCAGCGGCCCGGCGTGTTCGGACAGCTCCACGTCTGCGGACAGCTCCGTGCCTTCTAACAGCTCCGCGTCTTCGGACACGAACGCACCCACTTCCACCCTGACCCGACGGCAGCGAGGGAACAATATGACCAGGCTGACACCGCAGCACACTTGACCCACCGCAAACTCGGAACACAGCGGCCCAGCTCAGATCAGTCTCCGCAGACGGGTGGGTCAGCGGCGCGGGCGATGGCCAGGCGGGTGAAGTCTGCGACGGCCAGCGTTTCACCGCGGGCGGACGGGTCTACACCGGCGGCGCGCGCAAGGCGTTCGACCGCGGACGGCGAGCCTGCCCAACCGGAAAGCGCTGTCCGCAGGGTCTTGCGGCGCTGCGCGAACGCCGCGTCCACCGCGGCAAAAACAGACCCGCGCAGCGCCGGCGGACCCGCGGGCTCACGCCGGGTGAACGCCACCAGGGACGAGTCGACGTTCGGCTGTGGCCAGAAGACCGCGCGCGGCACCGCGCCGGCCGGACGTGCGCAGGCGTACCAGGCGACCTTCACACTCGGCACGCCGTACACCCGTCCACCCGGCGCCGCGGTCAGCCGGTCGGCGACCTCGGCCTGCACCATGACCAACCCACGCCCGACCGACGGGAACCGTTCGAGCACCCCGAGCAGGAGCGGCACGGCAACGTTGTACGGCAGGTTCGCGGCGAGGACATCCGGCGGGTCGCCGGGGAGGTCCGCGGGCACGAGGCGCAGCCCGTCGGCGGCCACGACGGTCAGCCGGGACGCTGCGGCCGGGCCGAGCCGGGTCACCGCCGTTGCCGGCAGGGCCTCGGCGAGCAGCGTGTCCACCTCGACCGCGACGACACGACGTGCGACCGCGATCAGCCCGAGAGTCAACGAACCAAGTCCAGGGCCGATCTCCAGGACCGTCTCATCGGGTCCGACCGCGGCGAGGCGTACCAGGCGGCGGACGGTGTTCGGGTCGACGAGGAAGTTCTGACCCCGCCGTTTGGTCGGTCGCACGCCCAGCTCACCGACGATGGCACGCACGTCCACCGGCGTCAGCAGCCCGTCGACCCCGATGCGAGCCTCCCGGGCGGCAGCAGCGTCACGGGCAGCAGCGTCACGGCCTACCAGGGCCCGAACATCCGCTCGGACGTGGCGGCGACCGCCGAGGCCAGGGTGTCGACGTCCTCGCCGCGGGCGGCGGCGATCGCCCGCAACGTCAGCGGTACCAGGTACGGGCTGTTCGGCCGGCCCCGCCACGGCTCCGGCGTCAGGAACGGCGCGTCGGTCTCGACGAGCAGCAGGTCACGAGGTGCGACTGCAGCGGCGTCCCGCAGACTGCCCGCATTCCTGAACGTCACATTACCGGCGAATGACATCACGTAACCGGAAGTTGCGCAGATCTTCGCCATGCCGACATCACCCGAAAAGGCATGGAAGACCACCCGATCAGGCGCTCCCTCCTCGGCCAGGATCCGCAGCGTGTCGTCATGCGCCTCCCGATCATGGATCATGAGGGTACGGCCGGTCTGCTTCGCGATCGCGATGTGACGGCGAAAGCTGTCCTGCTGGGCGGCGTGCCGCTCGGGCGGCGTGCGGTAGTAGTCCAGACCGGTCTCGCCGACCGCCCGCACCTTCGGCAGCGTGGCCAACTCGGCGATCTGGGCGAACGTCTGTTCGTCGACGCCGTCGGCGGCGTCGTTCGGGTGGATCGCGACAGCCGCGTACACGTCCGGATGCTCCGCCGCGACCCGCGCCTGCCAACGACTGGTCTCCAGGTCGATCCCCACGCTGACCATCCGGCGGATACCGACAGCACGCGCCGCGGCAACAGCGTGCGCCACATCGCCACCCATGATGTCAAGATGGCAGTGGCTGTCGACCACCTCGACCGACAGCGGCTCCGGCGGCCGCGGCGGCTCGCCACGGCGGCCGGCATCCCGTGCTCCGGCATCCCGTGCCATTCGCCGGCCACCTGCCCTTCCGTTCCGCCGCCGTCCCGCCCCGATGCGCCAAGGGGTGGCCCACGCCAGATCCTACGGACGGCCTCCATCTGGCCGGAGGTGTCGTGACCCTGTCCCGCTATGACCGGGGTGTCGCCGACTCATCACCTGGTAAACAGATACCGATGTCCTCACCGCTCACCGTCGCCCTCGTGACGCCACTGACCGGCCCGGCGGCCGCCCATGGTCTGGCCGCGTTGCGTGCCGCCACGCTGTGGGCACGCGACGAGCACCTGCCACCGGCGTGGGACGAGATCAACGTCACCGCATACGACGCCCACCCGCACCCGGGCGCGGCAACGCGGTCCGCCGCGGCCGCCAACCCTGACGCCATCTTCGGCCCGCACGGACCGCAGGCCGCCCTCGCGGCCTGCGCCGCGACCGACCGGGTGCTGTTCAACATCGCGGCACCGTCGACGCGCTTCGTCCGGCAAGCCGTCCCGAACATCATCAACATGGCCGCGCCGCAGGCTACCTGGACGCGCGGAGTGCTCGCCGCGGTACGTTCCGCCGACCGCCGAGCACATAGGCTCGCCGTAATGGTGGCCGCCGGTGACTGGGCGTTGGAAATCGTTTCCGTGACGCGCGCCGCAGCGGCAGCCCGGAACTTCGACGTCACATCCAGTGTCTTTCGTCCGGGGCAGGCGGGGGCCGCGGCACGCCGGCTCCCGGCGGCGGACGTCCTGATCGTCCAGGCTGACCCCGACGATGAGGCAGCCGCCGCCGAGATCCTCCTGCGCAGACCGTGGCGGGCCGCCGCGTTCTCAACCGCCGGGCACGACGATGCCCTGACCACCCTGGGTGATCGACGTGACGGGCTGCTGGGGCCGCGTGCCTGGTCGCCGCAGCTGCCCGCTGCGGCCGGCACCGGCCCGAGCGTGTCGGAGTTCGTGAGCCGTTACCGGCAGATGCACGACCAGCCGCCAGCGGCGACAGCAGCGGTCGCGTTCGCCGCCGGGCTGATTCTCGGGCGGTGCGTGCGAATGCTCGACCAGGTCGACGGCTCCCTGCTCGACGACGCCACGGTACTGGCCACGGCATATGCGCTGGACACGTCCACCGTGCTGGGTCGCTTTCGCCTCGACCCCGCCACCGGGCTACAGGTCGGGCATCAGGGTCATCTGGTGCAGTGGCAGGACGGTGTCGCCGCCACGGTCTGGCCACCCGACCGCTTGCGGGCCCCGCTGCACTACCCGCGCCGCCGCGGCGGGCAGCCGTGGCCCGAAGCCGCGTGACACCGGTGAAAGTGGGGCAGCGGCGCTCCCGAATCCTGATTATTCTCAGTACGGTCGCTGTGGTGTTCCTCACAGCGAGCGCACGGCTGTTCGTCTGGCCGACGACCGACGCCCCGACGCAGGTCGACGCGATCGTGATGTACGCGGGAAGCCCTGGGCGGCTGGCCAAGGCAGTCGAACTCGCCCGATCCGGGTATGCGCCGATGCTCGCCGTGTCAAACCCGTACGGCCAGGACCGCTGTCCGGTCGCGGTCCCCGACGTGCGGGTGATCTGCTTCCGGCCGGACCCGCTCACCACCCAGGGCGAAGCCCGGATGACCGCGGCGCTCGCCGCCCGCTACAACTGGCGGTCCGTCCTGGTCGTCGTGGGGACCCCGCAGGGCACCAGGGCCCGGCTGCGGCTGGACCGCTGCTATGACGGACGTGCCCTGTTCGCCACCGCGTCGCCGCGGTGGTACGCCTGGCCATACATGATCAGCTACGAGTGGGCCGCAACGGTGAAGGCGCTGACCATCCAGCGCAGCTGCTGAATCGCGGCGGGCAGGCGGCACCCAGCGGACGCCCCGCTACCGGGCTTTGGCCGCGACCACGGCGTCGTAGACGGCGCGGCGCGGTACGCCGTGAGCCACCGCCACCGCCACGATGGCCTCCTTGCGGGGTGTCCCGCCGGCCTCGTGCCCCGCGACCTCGGCTGCGAGTGTCACGGCGAAGGCCGCCGCGGCCGGCGTCCCGGCAACCATTGCCCGAGCGGGTGGGGACGGTGGCGGCGCACCCGCCACCACCAGAGTGATCTCTCCGCGGATGTCCCGGCCGTGCGCCCATTCGCACAGGCCGGCAAGATCGACCCGGACGATCTCCTCCCAGGTCTTGGTCAGTTCCCGGCACAGCACGCCCATGCGATCCCCCCCAAAGGCCGCGCTAAGATCGTCCAGTGTCGCGGGCAACCGGTGTGGAGCCTCCAGGATGACCAGAGTGCGTCGCTCCCCGGCGAGCTCGGCCAGGCGTGACCGACGTTCGCCGTGCCTGCGCGGCAGAAAACCCTCGAACACCCAGCGGTCCGTGGGCAGCCCACTGACCGCGAGCGCGGCGGTCACCGCGGACGGGCCGGGGACCACCGTGACCGACACCCCGGCCGCGACGGCGACGGCCACCACCCGGAAGCCCGGATCCGAGACAGCAGGCATGCCCGCGTCCGTGATGAGCGCCACCGTGGCGCCGGCACGCAACTGGGCGAGCAGGAAGTCCGCACGGGACGCCTCGTTCGCGTCGAAGCAGGAGACAACCCGCCCGGAGATGGTGACCCCGAGTGCGGCGGTCAGCCGACGCAGCCGGCGGGTGTCCTCGGCGGCGACGATGTCGGCGCTCGCGAGGATTTCGCCAAGCCGCGGGCTGGCATCGCGGACATCACCGATCGGCGCACCGCACAGCACCAGAGTCCCGGACACCCGCCGAGTGTGCCAGGAGCCACGACCTACATTGATGCGGTGGCGGTGACAGCGACTTATCCGACCCTGGGCGGCGAGGGCACGCAGGCCCCCGCGGTCGCCCTGACCCACGACGACGGCGGCCGGCCGCCATCCGACCGGCTGGTGGCGCCGATGCCGACCGACCGACTGGCCGGCTGGCTCGCGTCGCTCGCGCTTGCCGCGGTGGCCGGCGTCCTGAGGTTCTGGCAGCTCACCGAGCCGCGTGGCATCTACTTCGACGAGGTCTACTACACCCACGACGCCTATAGCCTGATGACGCACGGCTATGAGCTGAGCGACATCAAGAGCGGGTGCAACGGCCCCGGCTTCGTCGTCCACCCGCCGCTGGGCAAGTGGCTGATGGCCGCCTCCGAATGGCTCTTCGGCTACACCGACTGCGCCGGGGTCCGGCACGGCAACCCCGAGCTGGGATGGCGCTTCGCCTCCGCAGTCGCGGGGACGCTCGCGGTGCTCGTCATCGCCCGTACCGCCCGGCGGATGTTCCGCTCGACTCTGCTCGGCTGCTTCGCCGGGCTCCTGCTCGCCTTCGACGGGCTGGAGTTCGTCCAGAGCCGGATCGGGATCCTCGACATCTTCCTGATGACCGGTCTCGTGCTGGCCCTGGCCTGTCTGGTTCTCGACCGGGACGACGGCCGCGCCCGACTTGCGGCCCGGCTGGCGGCCAACCGGGCGAAGGCCGAGGCAGCTGAGGACGGGACGGGGCGCCCGGCCCTAGCAGGCACCGGCCCGCCCTCGGCCCTGACGGGCAGCGGCCCGTGGCTCGGCGCACGCCCGTGGCGGCTGGCCTGCGGGCTGTGTCTGGGTGCGGCCATGGGGGTGAAATGGAGTGCCCTCTACACCCTCGTCGGGTTCGCCGCGCTTGCCTTCGCCTGGGACGTGGGTGCGCGCCGGACCGCGGGTGCGCGCCGGCCGATCCTGGCCGCGCTGGCCCGGGACACCCCGATCTGGGCGGTGAGCTTTCTCGTCCTGCCGGTGGTGACGTTCTTCGCGACGTGGACCGGCTGGTTCGTCACCGACGGTGGCTACAACCGGCACCAATTCGGTAACGGCGCGTGGGCAGCGCTGCGCGGCTGGTGGGACTACCAGATGCTGATCTACCAGTTCCACGAGCACCTCGACGCCTCGCATCCCTACGCGTCCAAGCCACTGAGCTGGCTGGTGCTGGGCCGCCCGGTCGCCTACTACTACGGCGCACCCAAGATCGGCGAATCCGGCTGTAGCGCCCAGGCCGGCTGCTCCCGGGAGATTCTGGCGATCGGCAACCCGGCGATCTGGTGGCTCGGCACCCTCGCCCTGCTCGGTGTTCTCGCGCTGTGGGCGAGCCGCCGTGACTGGCGGGCGGCCCTCGTCCTGGTCGGCTTCGGCACGTCGTTCCTGCCGTGGCTCGCATTCCCCAGCCGGACGATGTTCCTGTTCTACGCTCTGCCGCTGCTGCCGTTCCTCGTGCTCGGTCTGACCGCCCTAGCAGGTGTCGCGCTGGGCCCCGGAACCGCTTCGGAGACGCGTCGCCTGGTCGGGTCGCTGGTGGTCGGCGTCTATACGATCATCGTCGTCCTGTTGTTCGTCTACTTCTATCCGATCATGGCAGCGCAGGTGATCCCGACCTCGGCATGGCGGATCCGGATGTGGTTCCCAGGCTGGATCTGACCGCCACCCGGCGCCCGTCAGGTCGCCCCGTGCGCGTCGTCCGATGGAGTGGATGGAATGGCACCGAACTCTGCGGATCTGCAACCGTACGGTCCGCAGTTGGTTCAGCCCGAGCGCCCCCGCCAGCGGCAGGCAGACCAGGGTCGGCAGCATGTAACGGTAGTCGAACACCGCGGTCGCGCAGGGCACCACCAGCAGGGCGAGCCCCATCGCGACCAACAGCAGACAGTCGTGGCGTGCCCGGACGGAACCATAACCGGAGGCGACCATCGACGCCAGGACACCGACCAGCGCGCAGGCGCCGAGCAGCGGGCCTGGCATGAAGCCGAACGACTGGTATCCCCGCAGCAGACCACCCAGCAGCGGATCATAACGGCGGGGCACGGCCGCGCCGCCGACGTCCCACAGCACCAGGTCGATGTGCCAGCGTGGATCAACCCGCCCGGACGGGAACCGCCAGCTCCCGAGATACCAGTCCGGTGGCTCGGCGTGACGCGACGGGGAGAAGTAGTGCGCGACGTCATGTGCCACCAGCGTGGCGTACTGGTGGGGCTGCGCCACGATCACTTTGATCGCGAAGTGTCGGAACAACGCATTGGTCCGCGCGTCGAACGCCCGAAAGCGGTACCGCGGGCTGGCGCGGTCCCAGTCGTAGAAATTGGGCCCGGGCCGCTCGTCGGCTGGATGCGGAGAGCACAGCGGGATCTCGCCCTGCGTCACCTCGAAACGGGCGCAGTCCGCGAACGGCGCGACCCGGCCCCAGAGGAACATCCCGTCGACATTCTGCAGCGCAAAACTCCCCTGCGCGGCGGCGAACCAGGCCGCGTAGGCCAGCAGCGGTGCTGCCCAGCACAGGACGAATGCGAGCAGCCGTCGGATCCCGGCCTTGCGGGCGAGCAGGTAGACGGCGGCGAGCAACCCCAGCACCAGCGCCACCGAACGGGTGAGGGTGGCCGCGGCCAGCAGGATGCCGGCGCCGGCGGACATGGCGACGGTCGGGCGTGCGCGGCACAGCAGCACGACGATCGCCGCGGCCAGCAGGGTGGCGAACAGCGTCTCGGCCATGACCATCTGCTCGATGTCCACCTGATAGGCATCCAGCAGAACAGGCGCGGCAGCCGACGCCGCGAGCCACCGGGGTAACCCACGCCGCAGCGACAGGTAGTACAGCGCGGCACCGATACCGAGACCTAACAGGTGCGCGACGGCAGGAACCACCACCAACGACGGTGACCACGCGAACAGGCGCAGGAACGCGGAGTACCCGAACGGCCGGACCGGATCCGGGCTGAGCTCGCGGGCGTACCGCAGGTAGGAATACGAGTCGCCGTAGAACTCCAACGCCGGCCAGTAGGCGGCGAGCGCCGCGAGCCGCAGAAGGCTACCGCCTGCCACCAGCACCGCGAACAGGCGGTGCCGGGCGCATAACCGACTCGTCTGCCGCCACAGCGCCGGCCAACCCACGTCATCGGCCGGTCATGCAGCGGCCGGTCATGCAGCGGCCCGTCACGGCACCGGCCGGGTCGCCACGCACAACACCGACTGCCCGAACGGCACCCGGATCCGCCGTTCGACACATCGACTGATCGGCACGATGACCCGGTCGTATAGGCGTACCAGACGAGGGTCCGCGCTGCGCTGGCCCGCCCGCCGGACAGCCACCCACCAGGCGATGCCGCCCAGCAGGTTCACGGGATGCACCCGCTCGACGCGCAGGCCGGCCAGTTCCACCGGCCGCCGCAGGGTGGCTGGCGTGTAGCGACGGAAATGACCGACCATGCGGTCGAACTCGCCGTACAACGCCGGATAGGCCGGCACCCACAGCACGATGCGACCGCCGGGAATCACCAGGCGGGACAGCCGTCGCAGTGCGGCCACGTCGTCTTCGATGTGCTCCAGGACGTTCATCATGATCAATGTGTCAACCGGACGCACCGCGGGCACCAACGCCGCGGCCCGTTCGGCCCTGGACCGACTGGCCCCGGACCGACTGGCCCCCGGCCGGCCAGCCCTGGAGCGACCGGCGACGTCGAGCGTGACCACGTCGACATCCGCGCGCCCGGCAAAGCGGGCGCTCAGTGTCCGTAGACACAACGGATCAGTATCCGAGACGATGAGATGATCATAACCGTGCAGGCCCGCGGCGAAGTCTCCAAGACCCGACCCGACCTCCAGAATGCGCCGGCCGCAGTACGGCGAGACGAGGTCGAGTTCGAAACGCCGGTAGTTGACCGCGTCCGCGCCACCCAGATGATTCTCCAGTACCCGCGGGTCTACGCCGGCGGAAACGGGGATCAGCGCCGGCTCACCGGCCAGCACCGCGGTCATGTCGAGCCCGCTTCGGCGGATCCGGGGCGACCCACGGTCAGTAGATGCAGGAAGAAGGAGGCGAAGACGCTCTGTGCACCGAGCACCATCAACGTCATGGCCAGCAGAGCCGGTCGCAGTTCGTCAATCGGGCCGAGACCAGCGGCGATCCAGCGAGCGAGAACGACCGCGTCGATTACCAACCCGATGACAAACAGCAGGAGGCCGGCCGCGAGGCCGCGCTCGAGGGTAAACCGCCGGTCCACCCAGGCGAGCAGGCGGCGCGGACGCTGGGCCCAGCCCAGGCCGCGGTTGTAGGCATCGGCGAAGAGCCCGAGGAGCACCACCTGCCAACCGAGGATGGCAACCATCGCGAACAACACGCAGAAATGGACGTCGAAGCGGTGAAAGCCGACGTCGAGGGCGCCGGGCAAGAGTACGAGCTGCCCGGCGACGCCAAGCCCGAGCAACGCCAGCCCTGGGCCGACGAACAGGTGACGAGGTGCGAGTGGCAACATGAAACGCAGGTGCCGCCAGCCGTCCCGAAGCGACCGTAACTTGGACGCACCGACCCGGGGATGATATGTGATCGGCACTTCTTCGACCCGCAGATCGGCCCGGGCAGCCGAAATGATCAACTCGGAGGCAAGCTCCATTCCTTCGCACCGCGGATCCATCCGCTCATACGCGCCGCGGGTGAACGCACGCATCCCGGAATGGGCATCGGACGAAGCGAGACCGAAGATCCGGTTGAGGATCCCGGTCAGCACCGGATTACCCAGATAGCGATGGGACCACGACATCGCACCAGGCATGATCCTGCCGGTGAAGCGGGAGCCGAGAACGTAGTCGGCGCGGCCGATCCGCAACGGCTCGACGAGCACAGGAAGTTCCGAAAAATCATATGAATCGTCGGAGTCACCCATTACCAGATAGCGACCGCGAGCGGCCGCGAATCCGGTGAGGTACGCGTTTCCATAGCCGCGTCGGGGCTCCGTCAGGACACGCGCGCCGGCCGAGCATGCGACCGCTACCGAGTCGTCCGTCGAGCCGTTGTCGACGACGATCACCTCTCCGCCGAGACCGGCCGCGGCAAGGCCCGCGAACGCCTTGGCAACGCAGGCCCCGACCGACGCCTCCTCGTTGAGGCACGGCATCACCACGGAAATCTCGACGGAAACCTCTGCGGGGATCTCTACGGCGCCGCGTCCGGTGCCGGTACCGACTGGGTCCGTCCGGCCGTGTCCAGCGATCGCAACCGCGGCTGGCCGGGCCGTCAAGGCCGCCCGATTCTCAGTCACCCAGCCTCCCGAGATGATCGACAATGGATACCATCGGTGACAGTACTGATACTTAAGGCGAAACAGCGGCAACGGTGACCCGCGGGTCTGTCACGTTGGGTAAAATTTTTAGAACCTTCCGTAAAATTATTCACCGAAGCCCGAGAGCGCAGGCCGAGCCCGCCGGGGGGTACCTGTCGGCGCGATGGCACGATCGGGGATCGTGGAGCACCAACCGCGGCCACTCGCGGCCGACGCAGGAGGAAAGGAACCACCATGGCGGATGTGTCGGTACGCTTCGCGATGACCGATGACAGCGAGATCGTGCTCAACCTGTCGCTCACGCAGGCGATCCGACTGACCGAAGCCATCGCGTCCAAGGTCAGTCAGGCGATGACCGAGCAGCCGCCCCGGGGGAGCCTCAACGGCAGCTCCTATGGCGGCCCAGCCGTGCGCCCAGGCCCTTATTCCACGTCGTGACGGCGACCCACATCACCGCGAAGCGGGTTGTGGATGGGGACGGTGGCGCCAGCCACAGGCCCTAGCCGGTCAGCTGGGCGATAAGAGCACGCAGCAGTTCGAGGTCGCGCCGGCGGATCTCCGCCGGCGAACGACTGTCGACGCTCTCCGGCGCGAGTGACGCGCGGACTCTGCGCAGTTTGTCCCGCAGATCCGCAAGCTCGTGGGGAGGCAGCAGACCCTCGCGCAGCAGCAGCACGATGTGCCCGCCGTGCTCGACGATGTCGATGGAACCCGGCATGGGCAGGGTGACGACGCGGATACCGATCGGCTCCTGCTGATCGTAGACCATGAACAGGCGGTCCTCGGCGATGATTTCAGCCGTACCGTCGTCCCAGAGCACCGTTGCACGGGCCGCGCTCGGCGGTACCCAGCCGGCTGTCTCGACCCGCACCCCGTCCTCTTCGCCCAGCCCGGACTCGCGCCGTGGTGCCGCGTGCACCGCCAGGACGGTTCCGCACCGCGACCAGACTCCGCCACCGAGATCATCCGCCGGGGATACCCGGTCACCGGTGGCGAACATAACGAGACCGCCTCGGCCATCGGGGGCCGTTGGTCTCTGCGCCGGCATGGCGTGATCGTAGGGTGATATGGGTGGTGGCCGACACAGGCGCCCGTCTACGCCCCTCTGCGCCCGTCGCTTCGGGGGACGGTGCACACCCGCTGTCACAGATCTATAGCTCTCCGGCGCCAGCAGCCCGACCATGCATAACCCGACACTTCACGGAGTTGATGCCCGCGAGCCATGGGGTGGACGTACGTTCGCGGAATCGCTGGAACGGACGATCCTTTGGCACCCACCCGGAGGCCACCAATGCGCGACACCGGTTATCCCCCCATCGAGGAACACGCGGTCATCGGCGATTTGCGCACGGTAGCACTCGTCGCGACTGACGGCACCATCGACTGGTACTGCCCGCAGCGCTTCGACAGCCCATCGGTGTTCGCGAGCCTGCTCGACTCCGAACGCGGCGGAGCGTTCCGCATCCACTGTCCCGGTTCCCGTGCCAAGCAGCTCTACCTACCGGACTCCAACGTGCTGATGACGCGTTTCCTCGCGCCGCAGGCCGTCGGAGAGGTCGTC
Source organism: Protofrankia sp. Cas3 (assembly GCF_963555955.1). Lineage (NCBI taxonomy): Bacteria > Bacillati > Actinomycetota > Actinomycetes > Frankiales > Frankiaceae > Protofrankia > Protofrankia sp. Cas3. Next base: position 4,058 of record NZ_CAUVXP010000132.1, on the reverse strand, counting down.
GACTTCATGGTCCCGGTCGACAGCGACATCACCGAGGCCCCGCACGTGATCGTCCGCCAGGCCCGGGCTGTCCGTGGGCGAGCCGAGTTCTCCCTACACTGCCACCCGCGCTTCGACTATGGGCGCACATCGCATACGGTTACGATTGTTGACGGTCAGGGAGCTGTGTTCGACTCCCCCGTCGGAACCCTCACCCTACGCACCTGCGTGCCTCTTGTCGCCGACGATGACGGCGTCACCGCGACATTCGCGCTTGACACCGGTGAAACCGCGGACGTCGTCCTGGAATGGAACACGCCCATCCGCCCGCTCGTGGAAGGCGAGGCGGACCGCCTGTTCAACCGCACCCTCACCTACTGGCAGACGTGGCTGCGCCGCAGCCGGTACCACGGACGCTGGCGGGAGATGGTGAACCGTTCTGCGCTCGTTCTCAAACTGCTCGTTTACCGGCCGACCGGGGCTCTGGTCGCCGCGCCGACCACATCCCTGCCGGAGGAACTCGGCGGCATCCGAAACTGGGACTACCGCTATACCTGGATCCGCGACGCCGCGTTCACCACATACGCTCTGATGACGCTCGGGTTCACCGACGAGGCCGCAGCCTTCATGGACTGGCTGGAACAGCGCTGCCACGAGGCGCCGGCCGACAAAGGCCTGCACGTCCTCTACAGCGTAGACGGCAACGCCGATCTTGACGAGATCGTGCTCGAGCATCTGCGCGGCTACCGCGACTCGAAACCGGTACGGATCGGTAACGGCGCCGCCGGCCAGCTCCAGCTCGACATATACGGCGAGCTCATGGACTCGGTCTACCTGTACAACAAGCTCGCCGCACCGATTTCCTTCCAGCTGTGGGAGGCGCTTTCCCGCCAGCTGGACTGGCTCGCCAAACACTGGGAGGAACCGGATGAAGGTATCTGGGAGACGCGTGGCGGCCGGCAACGCTTCACCTATTCAGCCTTGATGACCTGGGTGGCCTTTGAACGTGCGTGTCGGATATCCCGCCAGCGCGGACTGCCCGGCCCCACGAACGAATGGAAGGATTATGCCGGCCGCGCGTACCGTTTCGTTCAGAACGCGGCATGGGATCCGGCCCGCGGCGCATACATGGAACATCCCGGGTCAGCCAGGCTGGACGCCTCCCTGTTGTGCATGCCGCTGGTCAAGTTCGCCGGACCCACCGACCCGCGCTTCCTGTCAACCCTCGACCGCGTCGGTGAGGACCTCGTCAGCGACAGTCTGGTACGCCGTTACGCCGCCGACGGCAGCGACGGTCTGCACGGGGACGAAGGCACGTTCAACCTGTGCTCGTTCTGGTACGTCGAAGCGCTCACCCGCGCGGGCCGGGTGACCGAGGCTCGGCTGGTGTTCGAGAAGATGCTCACCTACGCCAACCACGTCGGCCTGTATGCCGAGGAGATCGGACCGTCCGGCGAGGCCCTGGGAAACTTCCCACAGGCGTTCACCCATCTCGCCCTGATCAGTGCGGCCGTCCACCTGGACCGGACCCTCGGCTGACTCCGAAATCCTCCGGCGGTGGCCCGGCGAAGCACCGGGCCACCGCCGAACGACCCAACAGACGACACAACAGACGACACAACAGCGGTGGGTGCCCGCATGTCGGCTGGAAGACGACATGTTGCTGACGGGTGCCGGATCCACCGGCAGGATGGGTGGGTACATCCGGCCCACCAGGGCTGAGCCAGGGACGCTGCAGGGACGATGGACGAGGGGCGCGACGATGGCGGGACTTGACCGTTTCCGGGTCGAGGTGGTGACCGGACGCGGAGCCGAGGCCGGGGTGGTGGTCCGTCTGCCGGGAGTCCTTGTCGTCGCCCGCGCCGGGCGTCCCGAGACTCACGAGGTGGCCAAGACGCTGCTGGCGATGTGCGCCGAGGTCGCCGGTGACTCGGGGCCGGCGTCGACTACGGGTCGACGGCTGGTACGCCGGGTTGCGGGGCTGCTCGCGGACGCCGACCCGGACGCCGTACCCGACTTCACCCTGCTGGCCGGGGTGGGCGACCGTCTGGCCGCGCTGATCCACGGCTCGATGGAGCTGGCCGCCTACGGGCCGACCCCACTTGCCCTGTCCGGCGCCGAGTCGGCCACCTGGGTGGACCGCCTCCTACCCGCCGAGGTCGGTCGACTTGACATCGGGCCGGTTGGCACAGTTGGGCCCGGCGGCATCGTCGGCGCCGTGAGCGAGCCGACGCGCGAAGCCTTCCCGCTGGACCTGCGAATCGGCGCCGTACCCGGTATCGGAGCGTCACTGGTGATCTCCGACTCGCCGATACCGGTCGTGCCCAGGGGGGCAGAGGAGGACTTCCTGGCTGAAATCGGCGGGCCGCGCGACCCGATGACCTCGGCGGAGCCGATCCCGTCGTCGGGTGCTGGAGCGGGGGCCGGGTCGTCCCCCGAGTCCATGTCGCCGATGACGCCGATGTCGTCGATGTCCACGGCGCCACCGGCGCTGGCCCCACTCAACAGCCAGGACATCGCGCAAGGGGCGCACTGGCCCAAGAGCGGACAGCCCACCCAGGCCGCGGACTTCGCCGCGCTCACGGCCGCCGATGGCGACCCGCCGACCGAGCTCGCAGGCCGGGACTCGGCGGCCGCCCGGATGGAGGACACCGAGAGCGAGGCGCTTACCGAACTGCCCGGCCGCGGTCTCGATGTCGCCGACCTGTTCGACGACCAGGACGCCCCGACCATGCTGCCCGGCCAGTCCGAAGCGCAGGTCGAGGGAATCCTCTGCACCAACGACCACTTCAACCACCCCGACGCGCCCTACTGCACCGAATGCGGGCTGTCGCTGGCCCGGCAGACCGGCAACCCGGTCTGGGGCCCCCGACCGACGATCGGGGTGATCCTCCTCGACGACGGCACCGAGGTTCACGTCGATACCAACCTGGTGATCGGCCGACAGCCCGACCGGGACGAGGCGGTACAGGCGGGTCGCGCCCGCCCGCTGATGCTCGAGGACGGCGAGAGTGCGGTGTCCCGGGTCCACGCGGTCATCACGCTCAGCGGGTGGGACGCGGTCATCGCCGACCAGGGCTCGGCGAACGGCACCTACATCGCGCCGCCCGAGGCGACAGTGTGGACACCGCTGAACCCGCACGACCCGGCTCCGCTTGTCCCCGGCACCCGGGTCCAGGTGGGCAAGCGGACGTTCGTGTTCAACCCGCCGATGCAGGGCTGAGCGCAGCGTGGCCACCGAGAGGCCCGAGGTGGGCGGCGACGAGACAGGCGGCGACGACACAGGCGGCGACCGGACCGCGAGGCTACGGCGAGCCTCCCGCTGGGTGCCGCTGGTGCTGGCCCTGGTGGTCGCCCTGTTGGCCGCAGGCGCAGGCCTGCGCGGGCTTGTCGACCAGGCTCCCGGCGAGGGTTCCGTGGACGCCGGGTTCGCCCGCGACATGTCCGCCCATCATGCCCAGGCCGTCCAGATAGCGATGGTCGAGTTCCGCGGGGGCGCCGACACGACACAACGTGGTGTCGCCGAGGACGTTGCGCTCACCCAACAGCGGGAGATCGGCATCATGTCGGCGTGGCTGACCCAGTGGGGCCTGGCGCAGATCTCGACCGACCCGCCGATGGGCTGGATGCGATCCGTGCACCTGGCGAGCCATGACAGCTCCGGGCATGACGCTTCCGGGCATGACGGGGCAACCACGAATTCTACGCGGATGCCCGGAATGGCCACCGACGCAGAACTGGGCCAGCTGTCGAAGGCCTCCGGGCGGGAGCTGGACACCCTCTTCCTCGCCCTCATGATCCGCCATCACCGTGGCGGGCTCACGATGGCGCAGGAGGCCGCGGCTCGCGCACAGGAGCCCGATGTGCGGGCACTGGCCCGGGCGATGGTCATCAACCAGGCGATCGAAATCGACCAGATGGAGGCCGACCTGCACGCCATGGGAGCTCCCCCGGCCTGATCCGGACTTGGAGTGCCCGGGACGAGAACACCTCGGGCGTACCGTAGGCGGCTGTGACCACAGCCCACCCGGATACCCGAGCTTTCCCCAAGGCGGTGGCGGGGCTTCACCGCCTTGCGG
>NZ_CAUVXP010000131.1:0-16317 GCF_963555955.1 Protofrankia sp. Cas3 | reverse complement strand
GGGTAGGCCGCCCGGTGTGGCGCCCGGTGTGGCGCCCGGTGTGGCGCCCGCGCGCCGCGCCTGCGCTGCGGCCTCCTGCGCCTGCGTCTGCGCGGCGCGTGCGGCCGGATTGCCCTTGCGGTTCGCGCCCTTTCCCTTCTTGCCCGCCTTGCGGTTGGCCGCGCCCCGGCCGCTCTGCCCACCGCCGGGCAACCCCATACCGCCGGTCATCTTCTTCATGACCTTGCGCGCCTCGGCGAACCTGTCGAGCAGCTGGTTGACCTCGGTGACGGTGACGCCGGAACCTCGGGCCACCCGAGCCTTGCGGGACGCCTGGAGAATCCGCGGGTCGTGGCGCTCAGCCGGGGTCATCGACCGGATGATCGCAACCACCCGGTCGACGTCGCGTTCACCGATCTGGGACAACTGCTCCTTCATCTGCCCCATCCCGGGCAGCATTCCGAGCAGGTTGGCGATCGGGCCCATCTTGCGGACGGCGAGCATCTGGTCGAGGAAATCCGACAGTGTGAACTCCGAGGCGGCCATCTTCGCCGCCATCGCCTCGGCCTGATCGGCCTCGAAGGCCTTCTCCGCCTGCTCGATGAGGGTGAGAACGTCGCCCATTCCCAGAATGCGCGACGCCATCCGCTCGGGGTGGAAGACGTCGAAGTCCTCCAGCGCCTCACCGGTCGACGCGAACATGATCGGCCTGCCGGTCAGGTGCGCGACCGACAACGCGGCGCCACCGCGGGCGTCGCCGTCGAGCTTGGTGAGCACGACCGCGCTGAAACCGACGCCGTCGGCGAAGGCCTGCGCGGTGGTGACGGCGTCCTGGCCGATCATCGCGTCGACGACAAACAGGATCTCGTCCGGCGACGTGACATCCCTGATGTCCGCCGCCTGCCGCATCATCTCGACGTCCACGCCGAGACGGCCGGCGGTGTCGACGACCACCACGTCATGGTGACGACGCCGCGCGTGTTCCACAGCGGCACGCGCGACCGCGACCGGGTCGCCCACCCCGTTGCCGGGCTCGGGCGCGAACACGTCGACCCCGGCCCGTGCGGCCACGACCTGAAGCTGGGTGACCGCGTTCGGACGTTGCAGGTCGGCGGCGACCAGCAGCGGCGTGTGCCCCTGGGCCGCAAGCCACCGGCCGAGCTTGCCGGCGAGCGTCGTCTTGCCGGTGCCCTGCAGGCCGGCGAGGAGGATGACGGTGGGAGGCGCCTTGGCGAACCGCAGGGTCGTGGTGCCGCCGCCCAGGATCGCGATGAGCTCTTCGTTCACAATCTTGATGACCTGCTGGGCCGGGTTCAGCGAGGCCGAGACCTCCGAACCCATCGCCCGCTCGCGCACGGCTGCGATGAAGGCCCGGACCGCCGGCAACGCGACGTCGGCCTCCAGCAACGCCACCCGGATCTCCCGGGCGGTCGCATTGATGTCAGCCTCGGACAACCGCCCCTTGCCGCGGAGCGACGAGAAAGCCTTGTCGAGGCGGCTGGACAGGGTGTCGAACACGCGCACACTCCGAGATCGCTGGCGAACCGCAGCTCTCAGGGTACGCACCGGGACAGCGCTGCGGACAGCCCGACGAGGTACGCCCACACGGTGATCACGGTGCAAACCTGCAGCGATCACCGCCCTCCCCATCGAGGACGGCGGGTACACCTCGCCGGACATCACGGCCCGGCCACCGGGTCCGGCCGGGTCCGAACCCCACCTTGGCACTGTAGGTCGCCGCGACGCCGGGTGAAAGAGACTCCCCGTGGCCACAGCGTGGGCCCCGACGACGCTCTGTCAGGGGTGCCCCGGTCAGTTCGCCGGATCCCCCAGCAGCGCGTCGACGAATGCCTCCGGATCGAACGGCGCGAGGTCGTCGGGCCCTTCCCCGAGACCGACCAGCTTCACCGGCACGCCGAGTTCCCGCTGGACCGCGATCACGATGCCACCCTTGGCGGTCCCGTCGAGCTTGGTGAGCACGATGCCCGTGATGTCCACCGCCCGGGTGAACACCCGGGCCTGTTCCACGGCGTTCTGCCCGGTCGTCGCGTCGAGGACGAGCAGAACCTCGTCCACGGGACCGATCTTGGTCACCACACGTTTGATCTTGGCGAGCTCGTCCATGAGCCCGGCCTTCGTGTGCAGGCGCCCGGCTGTGTCCACCACCACGGCGTCCGCTCCGACATCGATCCCTCGTTTGGCGGCCTCGAAGGCGACCGACGCCGGATCTCCACCCTCGACCCCGCGCACCGTCTGCGCGCCGACCCTGCTCCCCCACGTCTCCAGCTGGTCGGCGGCGGCGGCCCGGAAGGTGTCGGCCGCGCCCAGCACCACCGTGCGGTCGTCCGCCACCAGCAGACGGGCGATCTTTCCGCAGGTCGTGGTCTTGCCGGTGCCGTTCACCCCGACAACGAGGATGTTCGCGGGCCGGCCGTCCGCGGCCGCGTGCAGCGTGCGGTCCGTGCTGGTACCGATCTGGGCGAGCAGCTCGTCCCGCAGCAGCGCACGCACATCCGCAGGCCGCCGGGCGCCGAGAACCTTGACCCTCGTGCGCAGCGACGCGACCAGCTCCTGGGTAGGTACCACGCCCACATCGGCGACCAGCAGGGTCGTCTCGACGTCGTCCCAGGCCTCGTCATCGAGGTTGTCCCGGGACAACAGCAGCAGAAGGCCGCGGCCCAGGCTGTTCTGGGACCGCGCGAGCCGCTCCCGCAGGCGGACCAACCGGCCCGCGGCCGGGGCCGGTACCTCCAGTTGGGCTTCCCGTTCGAGTTCCAGTTCGTACAGTTCGGCCTCAGCCTCAGCCTCAGCCTCGGCTTCAGCCTCGGCTTCAGCCTCGGCCTCGGCCTCGGGGATATCGACGGTCTCGACCGTCCGCCGGGGTGTGTCCCGTGGGATCTCGGCGTCGTCACCCACCCCGGGCCGGTAGTCCACGCCCGGATGCGGCCGGGCGCGGGTAGGCGGGATTCGACGTCGGCGCCGGGTGCCCAGCACCAGGCCGGCGGACGCGACAAGACCGAACACGACGATCGCGATGATGATGAGGACGTACTCCACGCCTCCGATCCTGACAGACCAGACGGTGGCTTACTCAGGCCGAAGCGTGCTCAGGCCGAAGCGCGTTCCCGGAGCCGCTGACTGATCACCGTGGTGACTCCGTCCCCACGCATCGACACACCGTAGAGCGCGTCCGCGATCTCCATCGTCCGTTTCTGGTGGGTGATGATAATCAACTGAGATTTCTCCCGCAGACCTTCCAACGCCTCCAGCAGCCGACCGAGGTTGCGGTCGTCAAGAGCGGCCTCAACCTCGTCCAACACGTAGAAGGGCGACGGCCGGGCGCGAAAGATCGCGAGCAGCAGGGCGATCGCCGTCAGCGAACGCTCACCGCCTGACAACAGCGACAGACGCTTGACCTTCTTGCCCGGTGGCCGCGCCTCCACCTCGATTCCGGTGGTGAGCATGTCATCGGGATCGGTGAGCACGAGCCGGCCCTCACCACCGGGGAACAGCGTCGCGAAAACGATCTCGAACTCGCGCGCCGTGTCCTCGAACGCCGCGCGAAAGACATCCCGGACCCGCTCGTCGACCTCGGCGACGACCAGCAGAAGATCACGACGGGTGTTCTTGATGTCGTCGAGCTGCGTCGACAGGAACGACGCACGCTCCGTCAGCGCCTCGAACTCCTCGAGCGCGAGCGGGTTGACCTTACCCAGCCGGGCGAGTTGCCGTTCGGCCGCGGCCGCCCGCGCCGACTGCTCAGCCCGATCGAACGCGACGGTCTCGCCGTCGGGGGTGTCCGGCGGCACGGGCACGTGCGGTCCGTACTCGTTGACAAGATCGTCGACTGCGATGCCGTGCTCCTCGAACGCCTTGGTCTCCAGCGTCTCCACCCGCAGGCGCTTCTCCGCGCGGGCGAGCTCGTCGCGATGGACGTCATCGCGCAGCGCGGCAAGCTCGGCGGCCAGTGTCCGGACCTGTTCGCGGACGGCGGTCAGATCGGACTCGGTCTGCCGGCGAAGCGCGTCGACGCGTCGGCGTTCGGTATCGGCGGCGACCAGGGAGTGCTCCAGCGCCGCGATGGCGTGACCGGCGGCGTCGGCCACGGCCGCGGCAACGGTCGCCTGCCGCTCCCGGATCTCCCGTCGCCGGGCCGCCGCCAGCCGCGCGGCCCGTTCGTTCGCGGCGGACCGCACCAGCGCGTCCGCACGGCCGGCCAGCGCCCGGGCCCGCTCCTCGCTGGTACGCACCGCGAGGCGGGCCTCGACCTCCTCGCCGCGCACGGCCGCGGTCGCGGCGGCGAGCCGGTCCCGCTGCTCCGGTGACCTCTCCCCGACGTCGGGTTCCGACGATGTCGCGGCCAGCGTCGCCTCCAGCTCGGCCAGAGCGCCGTATGCCTGGTCACGGGCGGTTTCAGCCTGTATCCGGACGCGTTCGAGACGTTCGACCTCCGCGGCCCCCGACCGGTTCACCCGCTCCAGCTGGGACAGCTGCTCGGACAACGCCCGGTAGCGGGCGTCCGCGCCGTGCAGCGCCGCCGACGCGTCGTCGATCCCGCCGCGGGCCCGTTTGACCTCCTCGCCTGCCGCGGCAATGGCCCCACGGGCACGTTCACCGCCGGCGGCGGCCTCAAGCATCCGGGACTCCGCCTCGTCCGCCGCGGCCCGCAGCTCCAGCAGGGAGGGCGCGCGTGCGCTGCCACCGATGGCGAATCCGGGCCCGATCACGTCACCGGACCGGGTGACCGCCCGGATGCCGGGATGCGCGCGGACGAGGTCAACCGCGACCGCGAGGTCGGCGACAACCATGGTGGCGGCAAGCAGCCGCGCCACCCCCGCGGCATAGCGCGGGTCGCTGACCCGGACGAGGTCCGCGGCCCGAACCCCACCGCGACGCGCGTCAGGTGGCAGGGCCGCGGTGGGATCTGCACCGGGCGCCCCGACACCGGACCCGTCGGCACCGGCGCCGTCGGCACCGGACCCGTCGACGACGAGCAGTGCCGCCCGCCCCGCGTCGACCGCGCGCAGCCACTCGAACGCGGCGCTGACATCCTCGACGGCGCCGACCGCCACGGCGTCGGCGGCCGGACCCAGTACGGCTGCGACGGCGGCCTCGGCCCCCGGCTCGACCGTCAGCACAGCCGCAAGGCGGCCCAGGACACCGGTGGGTCCCGTGGGTCCGGTGGGTCCCGTGGGTCCCTCCGGCCGGGCCGCAGCGGCGTCCAGCAGCGCGGCAGCGCCGTCCTTCGGCGTCAGCGACAGGGTGAGAGCCTCCCGCCGGGCCTCCCAGGAGGCCCGATCGCGTTCCGCGGAACGCTCCTGCGAACGCAGACTCTCCAACCGCGTTGTCGCCTCGGCATGGACCGCCACGGCCTCGGCGTGCCTCGACGCCAGCTCGGAGCGGGTCGTCTGGATCCGCGCGAGCTCCGAGCTCACAGTGACGCGCTGCTCGCTCGTTTCGCCGCCGCGGTATCGAGCGGCGTCCACCGCCTCGGACATCCGGACGATCTCAGTTTCGGCGCTGCTGGCACGGGACCGCGCGGCCTCCACCCGTCCGGCCAGCCGGGCCAGGTTCTCCCGCCGGCTCGACGCCTCCCGCGCGGCAGCGATGAGCGCCTTTTCCTCACCGGCCAGCGCGGCTTCAAGCTCGGACCGGCGGGCGACGACCTCAGCGAGACTGTCGCGATCGGCATCCAACCGCACACCGAGAGCATTCTCCTGCTCCCGGACGGCCGCCGCCTCCTGTTCCAGCTGTTCGGGGTCTCGCCCACCCCGAGGTTCCTCTGCGCCGGAGCGCAGCAGCCGGACCCGTTCGGCGGCAAGTGACCGGGTACCCCGGATGCGTTCCCGCAGGGAGGCCAGGGCATGCCACACCTCGCCTGCGGCGACGGCCTGGGGGGTCACCGCGGCAAGCTCGGCCTCCAGGACCTGCTCACGCTGCTGACCGTCGGTATGGGCACGCCCAGCCGTGGCGAGACGGCTCCGCAGCGCTTCTTCGTCCCTGATGTCGGACGCGATGTCGCCACGCGCCGTGACGATGTCGTCGGCCAACAGGCGCAGCCGCGAGTCACGCACCGCCGCCTGGATGACGCCGGCCTTGCGGGCGATTTCCGCCTGCCGGCCCAGCGGACCCAGCTGGCGCCGCAGTTCGGCGGACAGGTCGGTCAGGCGAGTGAGATTGGCGGCCATCGCCTCCAGCTTGCGCAGGGCTTTTTCCTTGCGCTTGCGGTGCTTGAGGACACCGGCGGCTTCCTCCACAAAGGCGCGCCGGTCCTCCGGACGGGCGTGCAATACCGCGTCCAGCTGGCCCTGACCGACGATGACGTGCAGCTCACGGCCGATTCCGGAGTCGCTCATGAGCTCCTGGATGTCCAGCAGCCGACACGTGCTCCCGTTGATCGTGTATTCGCTCTCGCCACTGCGGAACATCAGGCGACCGACCGTCACCTCGCTGTAGTCGATGGGCAGGGCGCCGTCGGTGTTGTCGATGGTGAGCAGAACCTCGGCACGGCCCAGTGGTGGGCGCGACGGTGTGCCGGCGAAGATGACGTCCGACATCGTCCCGCCACGCAGTGCCTTCGCACCCTGCTCGCCGAGTACCCATGCCATCGCGTCGACGACGTTGCTCTTACCGGAGCCGTTCGGCCCCACAACGCAGGTGATGCCGGGTTCGAGGTGCAGGGTCGTCGAACTCGCGAACGACTTGAAACCCCGCAGGGTGAGGCTCTTGAGATGCACCTGTCTCCGGAGCTGTCGGAGTGGACGCGGGCCGCTGGCACCGACGGACGATCAGACACCAACGATACCGCCCGCCAGGCGCCTGATTCGACGAATGGGGCCCTGGCAGCACGAAGGGACGTTCCCCACAAGGAGAAACGTCCCTTAACTCCCGCTACGGATTCGGGAGGATCAGGTCAGCGCGGGCTCTGCTTCAAGCGCGCGAAGTTCGTCAGAGACATCAACGCCTTCAAGTGCATCGTTAAGAGCACGGGAACGCGCGAGCTCATCTTCCAGTTCTGCTACACGTGCACGAAGTCGGCGTACCTCATACGACAAACGAATATCGTTGCCAGAGCCGACGTGGCCAAAAAGGGCCTTCGCCATGATGGTGGTCCTCCACGATGAGTGACCGAGCGGGTGCGGGGCGCGCTGCGACCTGGTCGATGGAACCGGAACAGATCACACGACGCGCCAGACAATGAACTCAGGATCGCACGCCAAGTGGCCGAAAGTCAAGACGATGCCATACCCCGACGGCAGCCGATGGCATTTTGTCGAGATGAGGACACCTCGTCGTCGACTGGTCGCCAGCCGATCGTCAGCTGGTCCTCGGCGGGCCGTCGGCCGACCGGTCGTCGATCCGGCTCATTTCCGGGTAAAATTTGACAGATCGCCCTGTGCGTGCGACCAGGAGAAGGTCACCTGGGTCGTCACACCCGGCGTATGGCCGGCCCGCAGCATCTCCAGCAGCGCCTGGCATGCCGCTCGCGGGCCCTCCACGACGACCTCGACCCGACCGTCGGTGAGATTGGTCGCCGAGCCCACCAGACCGAGCCGCCGCCCGCGGGACCGGACATAGGCCCGAAAGCCAACCCCCTGAACCGTTCCTGACACCCACGCCGTCAGGCGGGCCGGCGGGCCGGACCCGGCCGACATATCATGATCATCACGATCTGCCGGCTCTACGGGAACATCGCGCATAGGCACGATAGGGTACCGAGCCATTGTGGATACCATGCCTTCTCCTCGATCCCGTCGGTTCCGGGTGCGCCTTCCCCGCAGCCGGCATGCCATGATGATATTGGTCAGCGCCATCGTCATCCCGGCGACGCTGTCGCTCACCGGCTGCGGCCAAAGTGTTCGCCAGGACGCCGGCATCCTGCCGGTGCCCCAGGCCAGCACCCAGGGCCTCCGCAGTGCCACACCGGCACCGGCGCCAGCCGCCCCAACCGAGATCATCGAGCCGGGCTACGCCCCACCCCGCACCTCCGGTCCCACTCAGACCGCGGTACCGAACATCCCCGGCGGCAAGCTGTAAAGAACATTTCCCCCGGAATGTGGCTCCGCCGCCGTCCGGGGGAAGCTACCAGCGGGCGCTTCTCGGCCGTGGCTGACAGCGTGGGCAGGTGAAACTCGACCGATTCATGAAGGCGTCCCGGCGGACCGGCGTCTGGCATCGCGAGCACGGCTGGCCGGTCCGCCCATAGACCTCAAGCGAGCGGTCGAACAGGCCGCTCACACCGTTGACCGACACGTAAAGCGAGTCGAAGGACGTCCCGCCCGCGCGCAGCGCCGCGACGAGGACCTCACGTGCCGCGTCCAACAACCGGCCGAGCTCACCGCGGGTCAGGGTCTCGGTCGGACGCGCATAGTGCAGTCGCGCCCGCCACAGGGATTCGTCGGCATAGATGTTGCCGATGCCACTGACCAGCTTCTGATCAAGTAACGCGCGTTTGATTCCGGTCCGGCGCCGGCCGATGGCCGCGATGAACCCGGCATCGGAAAAGCCCGGGTCGAGGACATCCAGTGCGATATGCGCGATCGGCTCCGGGACACCCGCGCCGGTGGGGACGACCGCGAGACCGCCGAAGGTGCGCTGATCGACGAATCGCAGTTCCCGACCGGCGTCGGAGAACGTGAAGCGGATTCGGAGGTGGGTCTCGGGGGGTTTGTCCGCGGGCACCACCAGAAGCTGACCACTCATCCCGAGATGACCGAGCAGCGCCATGGCGCCGCCGAGCTCCAACCACAGATATTTCCCGCGCCGACGCGCGGCGACGATCGTGTGGCCCGCAAGCACCGCCGCGAAGTCAGCGGCCCCCGCGGCATGACGCCGTACCGCCCGGGGGTGCGCGACCGCGACGGTCGCGATCGTCCGACCGACCAACGCCCGTTCAAGACCGAGCCGGACGACTTCGACCTCGGGAAGCTCGGGCATCGCGACGCGCTCGACAGCCGGTCAGCCGTTACCCGTGCGCACCGGCGTGTCGGATCGGCCGTCCACCGGATCGCCGTCACGACTCGACTCGTCTGGGTCACGCGGGTCGGCCGACCGTTCCTCCAACGTCTGGAAGGCCGCGGCGGCGGCACGCTGCTCGGCCTCCTTCTTGCTCCCGCCATCACCGTGGCCGAGGACTTCCCCGGCCACGACTGCGCGGGCGGTGAACCGCTTGGCATGGTCCGGTCCGAACTCGTCCACCTCGTACTCGGGCGGGCCCAGCAACAGCAGTGCGGTCCGTTCCTGCAACGAGGTCTTCCAGTCCAGCCCGGCACCCCGACCGGCGGCCACGTCCAGCAGCGGGTCGAACAGGCGGTGGACGAACTCGGACGCGACCTGCAGGCCGCCCAACCCACCGGTCGACAGGTACACCGCGCCGATCAGCGCCTCCAGGGTGTCGGCGAGGATGCTCGCCTTGTCCCGACCTCCGGTGCTCTCCTCACCGCGGCCCAGCAGCAGGTACGGGCCGATGCCGTGCTCCCCCAGAGCACGGGCGACCTCGGCGAGGGCACGCATGTTGACCACGGACGCGCGCTGCTTGGCGAGCTGCCCCTCGGGCAGGTCCGGATGGCGGTGGAACAGGGCGTCGGTGACGACAAGACCCAGGACGGAGTCGCCGAGGAACTCCAACCGCTCGTTGGTCGGCAGGCCACCCTGCTCGTAGGCGTAGGAGCGGTGCGTGAGAGCCCGTTCGAGCAGGTCGACGTCGACCGGAACACCGAGGGCGGTCACCAGGCCGTCCCTGGGCGCCGGCAGCGCCACGCCGCGGGTCATGCCGACAACCCGGCGCGGACCCGGCGGTGCGTGACGAGGTCGGCGAGGGCCGCGCGCTGGTGGCACACCCAGCCGGCCCGGTCCGCGGCGGACGCATCGGCAATCGCGAGCGCGACTCCCGCCGCGGTCTGGCCGGACCGACCATCCACTACGACCACGATCCCGTCGACACCAACCACGAATGTCCCCTCCCGCAGATGCCACCCCGGCGACGCTCGCGGTAGCTGACCAACAGGCGCTGGCTGACCGACAGCCTGCGCAACCGCCCGCAGACCCGATACCAGGACCGCCCCGGTGAAACCGTCACTGACCACGACGTCAGCCTCGCCACCGGCCACCACCGTGGCTGCACCGACGCCACCGACGAAGTCGAGCCCCAGCTCGGTGATGAGGTCACCGGCGTTCATCAACACACCGGTGCCCCCACGCGATCGGTCCGGATGAGCCGGCGGGGCCGGATGGCCCGGATCCGCGGACAGCAGCCCGATCCTGGGACGCGCCACCTGTAGGCAGATTGTGGCGTAGACCGATCCGGTGACCGCACACTGGGTGAGCTGGTCGGCGCTGATGCCGGCGTCGGTGACCGCGCCCGCATCCAGCAGGACCGCCGCCCCGGGCGAGGCGTCGACGACCACGGCAAGCGCAGGCCTGCTGGCCCCGGGAAGCGATCCGAGGGTGAAGGCCGCCGCGGCCACAGCCGCGGCCGCCGGACCAGCCGACACCATCGCGTCGACGGCACCATCCCTGATCAGGCGGGCCGCGACCCGCACCGTGGCGTCCCGTCTCGACCGCACCGCACGGACGGCGTCCGCGTCGGGACCGACCGCATGGGACGCCTCGACGATCCGCAGCCGGTCCCCGCTTTCCAGACCGTACGCGCGCATCAGCGGCTCGGCGGTCCGGGCCGGGCCGACCAGGCTGACAGCCAAGGTCGGGTCAGCGACGAGCGCACGCCGCACGCCGTCGACGACCGATGCCGGTGCGCCATCACCACCGAGCAGATCGACCGCTACGTGTGTCACACCACTTAGACGTCGATGACCTGTCGATCGTTGTACCGGCCGCAGGTCGGGCAGACCGTGTGCGGCCGGACCACGTGACCACGCGGGCACGTGGCCAGGGCTGGGACCTTCGCCTTCCACTGGGCCCGCCGGGAGCGGGTGTTGCTGCGCGAGGTCCGACGCTTCGGGACGGCCACTAGTCCTTCTCCTTATTATCGATCGCTGCCGGGTTCTCGACCTGCGATGGGTTCTCGACCAGCGATGGCAGTGCTGCCCACCGAGGGTCGACCCGTTCATGGGTATGGTCGGGCTCAAGGTCGTCCAGTCGCGCTCCGCAGTCAACGCACAGACCAGCGCAGTCCGGCCGGCAGCAGGGCGACAGCGGCAGGCTGAGTACCAGTGCGTCACGCAGCGCCGGCACGAGATCGAGATGGTCGTTGACGACCTGTTGGCAGTCGTCATCATCGGCGTTGTCCACGACCCGGTCCGGGTAGTAGAACAATTCTCGGATGTCAACCGTCGCCTCGTCCTCGAACGGGTCGAGGCAACGCGAGCACTCACCCGCCAACGGCGTGGACGCAGTGCCGCTGACGAGCACACCTTCCATCACGGCTTCCAGCCGGAGGTCCAACTCGATGGGCGCGCCCGGCGGGACATTGATCATTTCAGTCCCCAGCCCCGCGGGTGCCGGCACCCGGGTCACGACGTGCTTCATCGAACCCGCGCGACGGCTCAGCTCGCGAATGTCGAGCACGAGCGGACCACGGGGGCTCCGGCGGCGCGATGGCGGCACGGTCATGGGTGGAGTGTCTGTAGTTGCCACGAAAATACTGGATTCACAATTCTCGAACGTCACAGGTTGCTTGAACGTCACAGGTTGATGATTCAGGTACGCGCCGATCCGACTGTCCGTCAATCCGGCTGTTCGTCAAGCCGGCTGCCCGCCAATCCGACACAGACTACCAGTCTATCCGATCGTCCAGACTGGCAGCGATTCGATCATCGCGGTCCCGCGGGCCGGGCGGCGGGGGGGCCAATCGTGCGCGGCCACGGGTAACCGAGGCCAGAGTCCTGGACAGGACCACCTCGAAGGCCGCCAGCTTCCCGTCGACATAGGTGTCGAACTCCGACCGCGCGGCATCCGCCGCGTCCCGCGCCTGGGTCAGCATCTGCTCGGCCTCGGCCTCGGCCCGGCGGACGATGTCGGTGTCGGTGGCGATCCGGTGCCGCTCCCGGCGTGCGTCGTCGAGGATGCCGTCCCGCTCAGCCAGAATCCGCCTGGCCTGGGCGATCTCCGCCGGCAGTTGACCGCGCAGGTCCTCCAGCGCGGTCAGCAGCTCGGTACGGTTGAGGATGCAGGACGCCGACAGCGGGATTCCCCGCGCATCAAGGACCATGGCGACAATCGCCTCGAGGGCACCATGGAGATCTGCCATAGGCGGCAGACTATGACGGTACGCCCTCCATTACCGGGAGTGACACGGCTACTGCGCGAGACGCTCGCCCAACTGTTTGAGCACGAGGTCCGGCACCAGCCCCGACACGTCCCCGCCGTAGGTCGCGACCTCCTTGACCAGGCTTGACGACAGGAAGGCGTACTGCGGGTTCGTGCTCATGAACAGGGTTTCGACGCCCGCGAGCGAGTGGTTCATCTGCGCCATCTGCAGCTCGTAGTCGAAGTCGCTGACGGCCCGCAGGCCCTTGACGATGGCCTGGATACCGCGGGCGCGGCAGAAGTCGACGAGCAGGCCGTGGGAGGACTCGACCACCACGTTGGAATGCTCGCGCGCCGCCTCACGGATCAGCTCGATCCGCTCGTCCACCGTGAAGAGGTTGGCCTTGTTCTTGTTGATGAGCACGGCTACGACAACCTCGTCGAAGAGCCGGCTGGCACGACCGATGATGTCAAGGTGACCATTGGTGACCGGGTCGAAGGAACCGGGACAGACAGCCTTTCTCATGATCCAGAACCGTACCAGAGGACCCCCTCGCCGTACGTCCGATTACGTACGGTAACCATACCATCCGGCCACCCGGGCGGCTCGCTGCGGCGCGATCGCTCCACCACGCACAGACCCTCCGGATACAGCCAGGAATGGGAATGCAGGCGAGTAAGCACGGTCGTCAACGCTACGTCAGAAAGATTATACGGAGGGTCTAGAAACACCACGTCGAAAGCATGCCCCGGTGTGGCCTCCACCACACGTTGGACGGGTTGGCAGACGATCTCCGCACCGACGAGCCCGAGGGTCGCCGCGTTCGCGCGCAGCGTCCGCACGGCAACCTGCGACTGATCGACCAGCAGGGCGTGGCAGGCCCCCCTCGACAGCGCTTCGAACCCGACCGCGCCACTGCCGGCATAGAGATCGGCGAACCGCGCACCGCGCAACTCCACTATCGACGCAAGCGTGTTGAACAGACCTTCCCGTGCCCGGTCGGATGTCGGACGGGTCCGCTCCCCCGGCGGCACCCGGATGGGCCGCCCGCGTGCGACACCGCCGATGATTCTGGTCAACCCTTCTCCAGATACGCGGCTGTGGTCTCGTCGAGCGTCGCCGCGAGCGCCGCGGCCAGGCCCGGATGCGCCGACAGTTCCGGATCGGCGCGTACCAGGGCGGTAGCCTCGTCCCGCGCGGACAGGATGAGGTCCTCATCCTTGAGCAGCTCCAGCAGGCGCAGGGCCCGGCGGCCACCGGACTGGGCCGCGCCCAGCACGTCGCCCTCGCGCCGCTGCGCGAGGTCCAGCCGGGCGAGCTGCGCACCGTCGGAGGTGGCAGCCACCGCGGCCAGACGCTCCCAGGCGGGCGACCCAGGCTCGGCGTCGGTGTACAGCAGGCACCATCCCGGCGCGCTGCCACGCCCAACCCGGCCGCGCAGCTGGTGCAGCTGGGATATGCCGAAACGGTCGGCATCGGCCACGACCATCACGGTCGCGTTGGGCACGTCGACCCCGACCTCGATCACTGTGGTGGCCACGAGAACGTCGATGTCCCCCGCCGCGAACCTCGTCATGACCCGGTCCTTGTCATCCGGGTGCAATCGGCCGTGCAGCGCGGCGACCCGGAGCCCGGCAAGCTCCACATCCCGCAGCGCGGGGAGCACATCGAGAACGGCGGCACTCGGCCGGCGCCCGCCCCCGGTCGCGCCGTCGGCAGTGGCGTCGGGGTCGGGGTCGGCGTCGGGGTCGGGGCCAGCGGGGTCGGGGTCTGCGGGGTCCTCGCCGATCCTCGGGCAGACGACGTATGCCTGATGGCCGGCGGCGACCTCATCCCGGATGCGGCCCCACATCCGGTCCGTCCAGACCTCGTTGGCCGCGGGCACGACGAACGTGGCGATCGGCGAGCGGCCGGCGGGAAGCTCGGTCAACGTGGAGACTTCCAGATCACCGAAGACGGTCATCGCGACCGTGCGCGGGATCGGCGTGGCGGTCATCACCAACAGGTGCGGCGGGCGGTCGGACCGGGACCGCAGCACGTCCCGCTGCTCGACCCCGAAACGGTGCTGCTCGTCCACGACCACCAGAGCGAGGTCGCGGAAGGTCACCGATTCTTCGAGGAGCGCATGCGTGCCCACCACCAGACCGGCGCTGCCGTCCGCCACGGCCGCGAGCGCCTCGCGCCGCGCCCTCAACCCGAGAGAACCCGTCACCAGGGCGATCCTGGTCGCACCCGGCGCGGCATCGAGTTCGCCGGCCCGCCCCAACGGACCGAGCAGGTCACGCAGGCTGCGCAGATGCTGGGCGGCGAGCGTCTCGGTGGGCGCCAGGAGTACCGCCTGACCGCCCGCGTCGACGGCGGTGAGCATGGCCCGCAACGCCACCACCGTCTTGCCGGAACCGACCTCACCCTGCAGCAGCCGGTGCATGGGGAACGGCCGGGCGATCTCGGTCGCGATGGTCTCGCCGACCGTGCGCTGCCCGGCGGTCAGCGCAAACGGCACGGTCGCGTCGAACGCGGCCAGCAGGCCGTCAGGCCCGGCGTGCCGTGCGGTCGCCGCGGTCTGCTCGTTGTCGAACCGACGCTGCGCGAGCGCGACCTGCAGGATGAGAGCCTCGTCCCACTTGAGCCGGGCCCGGCCGCGAGTGACGTCCGCCCACGATGACGGCTGGTGAACCAGGCGGTAGGCGTCGAGCAGCCCGACCAACCGGTGCTCGGACCGGATGGCCGCAGGGAGCGGGTCCTCGATCTCGGTGAGATCGGAGAGGACCATCCGCACGCACTTGGCGATCGTCCAGCTGGGGATCTTCATAGCCGACGGATAGATCGGGACGAGGCCGCCGGCAAAGCCCTCCGCGCCGTCGCACCCCTGCGCATCGGCGATCTCGGCGTCGAGCAGTTGCACCTCGGGATTGGTCAGCTGCCGCCGACCGCGGAACTCCTCCACCTTGCCGGCGAACAGCGCGGTGACGCCGCTGCGCAGGTCGCGCGTCTGCCGGACCTGATTGAAGAACACCACCAGCAGGCTGTGCCGGCCGTCGGTCACGGTGACGGTCAGCATGGAACGCCGGCGCTCCCGCATCGGACGCCGCTCTGCGTTGACGACCTGCGCCTGCACGGTCACCACCTCCCCGACCGTCAGGTTCGCGAGATCGGTCAGCTCGCCGCGTTCCTCATAGCGGCGGGGCAGATGCGCGAGCAGGTCGCCGGCCGTCTCCAGGCCGAGGGCATCGGCGAGCATGATCGCCGTTTTCTCTCCCAGCACGTCCCGAAGCCGCGTCGTCTGGTCGATCACACCCTCGATCCTGCCCGACGGCACCGACAACTTTGCGACCCCACACCCACTCGAATCCGTCCGGGACAATCGCCGACCGGCTGTCGCGAAGGTCACATACCGTCCATTCTGGTTGTAGGCCAAAAAAGACCGCAAAAATATAACAATCAGTGACGAGAGGCCGCTGGAATGTCACAGACCGTTCCGAGCCCACATGGACTTCCGTTCCCCGTGCAGCCGCGTCTCCCCGGCGATCCCGAACCAGATCTCGAGCTCTACCGCCTCACCCACCGGGCGATCGTGCGCGAGGCCGGTGAGCTGGCCACGCTCGGGCGGCGACTGGCGAGGGACGGCAGCCCGTTCACGGCCCGGCAGGCGCGCACCCTGCGGACGTTCGCCCGGGTGTTCGTCGATGACCTGCACCGCCACCACCGGGCCGAGGACGAGCTCGGCTGGCCTCTCATCAGCGCCTGCGCACCGGACTGCCCCGACCTCACGCCGTTGACCCGCGACCACGCCGACGCCGCCCCGGTCATCGACGAGCTCTGGGCGACGGTCCGACGCCTGGCCGCCGACCCCGCCTCCACCGCTGCCCGCACGGATCTGGCCGGCGTGGCGCAGACATTGCGCGACATGCTGGAACGGCACATCGCGGCGGAGGAACGGATCGTCTTCCCGGTGATTCTCGCGCACATGTCGGCACGGGACTTCACCCGCTGGGACAAACTGGCCGACCGCGATCTGCCCATGCGTGACCTGTGGGTACTCATCCCGTCGACAGTCCGGTCCGCGGACCCGGCGGACGTCGGCCGGGTCACCGCGAAGGCGTCCTGGCTGTTCCGCCTCGCGCTACGCC
>NZ_CAUVXP010000130.1:0-16418 GCF_963555955.1 Protofrankia sp. Cas3 | reverse complement strand
GGCGTTGTACTGCTTGCAGAACTCCATGATGTTGACGCCGTGCTGGCCGAGCGCCGGGCCCACCGGAGGTGCGGGTGTCGCCACACCGGCGTTGATCTGGAGTTTGATGATGGCCGAGATCTTCTTCTTGGGAGGCATGGTGTCGTTTCTCTCTGGGTTTCCTGGGGTCTCCGTCGGCGCAAAAAGTGCGGTGACCGCGCCGCCGTCAGCCGGCTAACGCATCGCCGGGCTGGTTGGAACCTCCGGCGGCGCGAGCACGCACATGATTGCTCCACCATCGGCCATCGGGCAGATCAGATCTTCGCAACCTGGTTGAACTGGAGCTCGACCGGGGTTTCGCGGCCGAAGATGGACACCAGCACCTTGAGCCGCTGTGCATCGAGGTTGATCTCACTGATGGTCGCGGGCAGGGTCGCGAACGGGCCGTCCATGACGGTCACCGACTCCCCGACCTCGAACTCCTGCACCCGGACCGTCTCGGCCTTCTTCTCGGGCGGTGCCGGAGGCGCGAGAATCGAAACAACCTCCTCCGTCCGCAACGGCGACGGCTTGTTGGTCAGGCCGACGAAGCCGGTCACCCCGGGAGTGTTCCGAACGGCCGACCACGACTGGTCGGTGAGGTCCATACGGACATAGATGTAGCCCGGATACTTCTTCTGCTGAACCAGCTGCCGTTTGCCGTTCTTGATGACCGGGACCTCCTCGGTCGGCACCTCGATCTGGAAGATGTACTCCTCCATGTTGAGGCTGGAGATCCGGGTCTCGAGGTTCGTCTTCACCTTGTTCTCATAGCCGGCATATGAATGAATGACGTACCAGTCTCCGGGCGCGTCCGCCAGCGCCCGCCGGACGTCGTCATCATCGTCCTCGTCGTCCTCGTCGAAGGCGGGCTGGTCGACATCCGGGGCGGCCGTGGCGAGATAGCCGGGGTCGGTGTCGGTGCCAGTGGAGCCGTCGCCGCCCTCGCCGTCCTGCGGCAGGGCGCCGGCTTCCGTGCTTGCCACCTCGTCGTGCGCCAGTGCCGCCAGCGGGTTGAGACCGTCGAGAGCCTCCCCCTGTTCGGAGGAGACGTGCTCGGGAACCTGGGACACGCGGACGTTCCTTCTCTCTTGACCGTGCTCTGTGAGCTGTGCGGGCGTTGCGGTGACATGGGTCCGCGGACCGCGGTTCATATCAACCGAAGATCGCCAACACCGCCTTGGTAAGACCGAAGTCCAGCGAGGCGACGAATGCCACCATGATCGAACAGAACATGAGCACCACCACCACATAGGTGATCAGTTCACTTCGACCCGGGTAGATGACCTTCCGAAGCTCGGCGACGATCTCTCGGTAGAAGCGCAGCGGCGAAGTACGGCGCCGGGCTGCGGGCCGGGTCGCTTGGCCGGCCCGCGGTGCCGCGTCACGTGTGTCGGTCGCCACTCACTCCACCTACCTGGTCGTCGGATACCGCAGGGGCGACAGGACTCGAACCTGCAACCGCCGGTTTTGGAGACCGGTGCTCTACCAATTGAGCCACGCCCCTTTACACCACGACCGTCGCCGCGGCAGCATCGCCGATCGAAACGAACCCAGGCCCGACCGTGACCCTGGAGATCACGTGACCCTGGAGATCATCCGCGATGCTACATACGGGGACGACAGCCCAAGCGCATCCACCATACTCCCTACGCGACCCCTCACGCGGCCCACAGTCGCGAGCCTGCGATCGGGTTCACCATCTCCGCCCCCCTCAGGCTAGCCGGAAAGAGGCCGGCTGGACAGCGTCGGTCCGGCCAGCCGCTGTCCGGACATCGGCTGGCCGGACCGACGCCCAGCTGACCGCCGACCACCTCACCCGCCCGGGGTCGCGCGACTATAGCGCGACATCGCGCGACCGGCAGGGCCAACGGTCACCGCCCACATAGCCACCTGGTCCAGATACACCGGGCACCCCGGCATGATCCGGACGGAGCGTCCCAATGATCGAGCGGGCAACCCGGTATGCGTGGCAGCATGACGGTCATGACCCGGATCTCTCACCGCGTCGGAGGCATCGCCCCTTCGGCGACACTTGCCGTGGATTCGACCGCGAAGGCGCTGCGCGCGGCCGGCCGGGACGTGATCGGCTTTGGTGCCGGCGAACCGGATTTCCCCACTCCCGACCATGTCGTCGCCGCTGCCGAGAAGGCATGCGGCGATCCGAAGATGCACCGCTACACACCGGCTGCCGGCCTACCAGAGCTCAGGGAGGCGGTGGCGGACAAAACCCGCCGCGACTCCGGCCTCGACGTCCCCGCCAGCCAGGTACTCATCACCAACGGCGGCAAGCAGGCCGTCTACATGGCGTTCGCGACCCTCCTCGACCCCGGCGACGAGGTGCTGCTGCCCGCTCCGTACTGGACGACCTACCCGGAGTCCATCCGGCTTGCCGGCGGCACGGCGGTGGACGTCGTGACCACTCCCGACCAGGGCTACCGGGTCACGGTGGAGCAGCTGGAGGCGGCTCGCACCCCCCGCACGAAGGTGCTGGTGTTCTGCTCGCCGTCCAACCCGACCGGCGCCGTACACACACCCGAGGAAGTCCGGGCGATCGGGCGTTGGGCCGCCGATGCCGGGCTGTGGGTGATCGCCGACGAGATCTACGAGCACCTGGTGTACGGCGACGCCCGCTTCGCCTCCCTGCCGGTAGAGGTCCCCGAGATCGCCGACCGCTGCATCGTCGTCAACGGCGTCGCCAAGACCTATGCGATGACGGGGTGGCGGGTCGGCTGGCTGATCGGACCGGCGGATGCAGTCAAGGCAGCCATCAACCTGCAGTCCCATGCCGCGTCCAACGTCTCCAATGTGGCACAGGCGGCGGCGCTGGCAGCCGTGGCCGGCCCGCTGGACGCGGTGGCCCAGATGCGCCTCGCCTTCGACCGACGTCGCCAGACCATGCACCGCATGCTCTCCGACACCCCCGGCGTGGTGTGTCCGATGCCGGAAGGTGCCTTCTACTGCTACCCGTCGTTGCTCGGTGTTATTGGTCGCACGCTGCGGGGACGCACCCCGACAACCTCGGCGGCCCTGACCACGCTCATCCTCGAGGAGGCCGGCGTCGCGATCGTGCCAGGTGAGGCGTTCGGGACACCCGGCTACGCCCGGTTGTCCTACGCGCTCGGCGACGACGACCTGACCACCGGTGTGCGGCGCATGTCCGACCTACTGGCCGAGGCGGACTGACCAGAAGTCGCCCAGAGGGCCAAAGGGCGCGCGATGATCGTCAGATCGCGCGCCCGGAGGCCGCAGTCCCCGGAGCACCAACGACTGACGGTGTGTCCGGGAGCCGCGCCGGACTCCCCGACACACCGTCATGGGTCGTACCGTCATGGGTCGTAAGGATCGGCTGCGGATTGCCCCGGGGATCGATCAGGAAAGCTGGACGGTAGCGCGCGACCCCAACAGCACCTTGGTTCCATCGCACCGGACCGTGATTTTCACCACTACCTGGTTGTCGTCCAGCTTCTTGGCAACCACGCCGCTGACCACGACCGCGGCACCGGCATCGTCGTCCGGCACCGGCACGAACGACGAGAAGCGGACGCCGTAGTCGACGATCGCCCCGGGGTCGCCGGCCCAGTCGGTGACAAGCCGCGCCGCGCTGGCCATGGTGTACATCCCATGTGCGATGACTCCGGGCAGACCGGCCTCGGTAGCGGCCCGTTCATTCCAGTGGATCACGTTGAAGTCGCCTGACGCTCCACAGTAACGCACAAGATCTTCACGGCGGATCCGGAACTCGCGTTCCGGAATGAGGGTACCGACCTCGACATCGTCATAGGCAACGGTCGCCGCCATCGTGGCCTCTCAGCCCTTCTCGGCCATGGCGGTTCCGCGGGAGACCAGCGACGCCCGCGCCGCTGCCACCACCTCACCAGCGGTCGTCACGAACTCGTAGTCACTGATCAACAATTCGTTGCGGCCGGCGTTTCGGATGTCGGTGACCGTGCCCGACACCATAATCTCGTCGCCGGCGACGACCGGTCGGCGCAGTGAATACTGCTGCTCACCATGCACTACCAGTGAGTAGTCAAGGCCGAGCGTGGGATCATGAGTGGGAATGACTGGCCGCCACATACTGAGCGCTGTCAGAAAGGTGGGTGGCGCGACAAGATCGACGTAGCCGGCGGACTTGGCGGCATCAAGATCATAACAGAGCGGACTGTCCTCGCCGATCGCCAGGGCGAACTGCCGGATATGCTCGCGTCCGACCAGGAACGATGTGTCAGCGACAAACCTGCGCCCGACAAAATCCCGGTTGAGCGGCATTGCATGCTCCGATCTCACCGTGGTGGCGGGTTGCGCAGCAAAGCGCCCTGGACCCGCGGGACTACTCCGACAGGCCGACAGGCCGACAGGCCGAACAGGGCGCATGCACCGAATGCGACCGCCAAGGGGTCAGCGGGTCTCGCGATGCTCGGTGTGCGCCCGGCAGTTCGGGCAGAACTTGCGCAACTCCAGGCGATCGGGGTCGTTGCGGCGGTTCTTGCGTGTGATGTAGTTGCGGTGCTTGCACACCTGACACGCCATGGTGATCTTCGGACGGACATCGGTGGCGGCCACGGTGCTGTGCCTCTTCCTGCAGGTCGGACAAGAACGAACCAAAGCTTTTGGACATGCGGGACGACCGCGCGTCGTCCTCGGCGGGTCGTGACCCGGCCGGTAGCGGTGGCCGGATTTGAACCGGCGACACAGCGATTATGAGCCGCTTGCTCTGCCTGGCTGAGCTACACCGCCTTGGTGGATCAGCTCCGTCAGCGATCAATCCCACCGACGGAGCAGCGGCCGGATGCCGGCTGCCCGACTACCGACCGCTACCACAGAGCCCCTTTACGGAATCGAACCGTAGACCTTCTCCTTACCATGGAGACGCTCTGCCGACTGAGCTAAAGGGGCGTGTGCGCGCGCTTAAGGCTACACGACAGGACGACGCTTGGGACGGCACCCCGCCGACGAGCTCGGATCCCCGGTCGCGGCGAATCTCCGCCCGAGGGACAGGCGACCGGCACCGGCGATCCGCAACAAGTGGATCTTTGGCGAGAGCGGTCAAGATCCCAAGCCAGCGTGCTACCTAATGCTACGACGTTTCGCCCAATCGGGCCGATTGAAAACCGTGAGTAGCGACAAAGTCCATCCGGCGCCTGTGAATATATCTGTAAGTAATGAGTCAAGCGCTTAGCGTAGTCAGCGGTCGAGCGAGGCTGTCATCCGGGATCACCCATCGGCCAGTCCACCCCACCTGCCAGGGAGCCCCATGCAGATGACACCTCCCACCACCCGCCACCACGATGATCCGGGCCGATCGCCGACGCCCCGGCAACGGCGTCCCACGCGGACGGTCGCACAGACGATCACTGCCACTGCCGTGGTGACGCTCATCACGGCTGCGAGCGCCGGCGTCTCAGGCGACCTGACCGGCGCCTACGTCACCGCGGCACACGTCACCGCGGCACACGTCACCGCAGTAGACCTCCGCCGGGACTACGTCTCGCCCGACGACGTGCCCCTGGGCGAAGGCACGACCGTCGCGCCACCCGGCGAGGGGACGCCAACCCGAACCCGCTCGGCGCTGGCCATCCCGGCCGGCTGGCCGCGGGGCGTGGACATCTCGTCATGGCAGCACCCCGGCAGCACCGAGATCGGCTGGAACGCGGTCCGCTCGGCGGGCATCGATTTCGTCGTCATCAAGGCGACGGAGGGTAACAGTTACACCAACCCCTACTTCGCCACTGATCGTGACCACGCGCGACAGGCTGGCCTCGCCGTCGGCGTATACCACTACGCGCGGCCCATGCTGCCGATCACGACGGCGATCGACCAAGCGGACCGCTTCCTTGCCATCACCGGACCGACCCGCTCCGCGGGGCAGCTGGCGCCCGTCCTCGATCTCGAGGCGCGGGGCGGGTTATCTGCCGACCAGCTCGCCGCATGGGCTCAGGCCTTCCTGGAGGAGATCGAGACCAAAACCGGGCGGGCTCCAATCCTGTACACCTATCGATCGTTCTGGACCGATGTCATGAAGAACACGACATTGTTTTCCCGCTACCCGTTGTGGTTCGCCATCTACAACGCCGCCTCGTCCCCCGGACCCCTGCCCGGTGGCTGGCAAAAATGGTCGATATGGCAGTACACGTCGTCCGCGAGCGTCCCCGGTATCGCCGGAAACATCGACATGAACGTCTTCTGCTGCAGCGCCGGATCATTGGCGCTCAGTGCTGACGGACGGGCCAGCGAGATCGACAAGCGCTACAACGCGGAGGCTCGAGTACGTTCGCTGCTCGCGGTGCCCATCCGGAACGAAGGACCCGCCGGCGGCGGCGGGCGGTGGAGGCAGTTCCAGAAGGGACTGCTCTTCTGGTCTGTTGCCACCGACGTCCACGAGGTACACGGTGGAATCAGCGTCCGGTACCTCGCCTTGGGCGGCAGCAACAGCCTCCTGGGCCGGCCAACCAGCGATGAGGTTGACGCGGAGGCTGCTGGCAGCCGCCAGTCGGTCTTCCAGGGCGGTCGGATCTACTGGAGCCGCTCCACCGGCGCGCACGAGGTGCACGGGTCGATCCTGCGCAGCTACCTGGCGTTCGGTGCTGCCGGCTCCGACCTGGGCCTGCCGATCAGTGATGAGTACTCGGTGGACAGCGGACGCGAGAGCGCCTTCCAGTACGGCTGGCTGCGCTGGGACGAGGCCACCAACTCGGTCAGCACGATCCGCCCCTGAACAGGGGATCTGGCACACAGGGCGACCGTCTGGGGCGGGGCACATCACCCGCCGAGGGCGGGATCCGCACCCGCCAGGCGGAACCACAGGCGGAACCACACCGCCGTTGCAGACCTGCCGGAGCCGTCGTACACCTGGTCCCGGACGGGGATGTCGGGCAACGGGGCATGTCCTGGGCAGCACGAGGGCATGCCAAGGAGGGCTCACCGTCCCGTCAGGCTCCGGGGAGGATTCGTATGGAACGGGCACGCTCTGCGCACACTGATCGTGGATGGCTGGTATTTGCCGCAGTCATCATCTTCATCGCCGGCTTCCACAACATCATCTATGGAATCGCCGCACTCAGGAAGTACGCCGTCCTCATCACGGCCAACGACACCGTCATCTACCAGGATCTGGACTTCTGGGGCTGGCTGCTGCTGTGCATGGGCATCGTCCAGATCGGCACCGCTGCCGCGGTCATCACAGGCAAACAGTGGGCACGCTGGCTGGGCATCGCCATGTGCGGAATCAACGCGATCGCCCAGCTCGCCTTCCTCGCGATCTTCCCAGGCTGGTCGCTCGTCCTCATCGGGCTCGACGTGCTCGCGATCTACGGACTGACCAGGTACGACGCACCGCCGCGCGACTCCTACGACCCATACCCCGATAGCGACCGGGCTCAGACGCGGGCGGATCGGCCGGAATACACCGGATCATCTCGGCCCGGCCCGACTGGAACCTCCCGGTCCGGCCCGGACGTATCACCTCGGATCTGATCCATCGGGTCGGTCGACGGACGCGTGATCACAGCTGATCCATCAGGTCGCTGCACGATTTGCCATGACCACCGGGATCACGCGTCCAAAGATGTCACGCGGCGGTTCCGGCCGCTGGTAGCGGGCGCCGGTAGCGGGCGGGAACCTCAGGCGACGGCGTCCAGATCAGCGCGGGTGAGCACCGGCCGAAGGTCGAGTCCGATTCCAGCGAGGTTGTCCCGTCCGCCCTCCTGACGGTCGATCACGCACAGGGCATGTTCCACGATCGCGCCCTGCTCCCGCAGGACCCGGGCCGCGTCCAGGATGGCACCGCCGCTGGTCACGACGTCCTCGACGAGCACGACCCGCAGGCCCTCGACTGTCCCGCCCTCGGCGGTCCGACAGGTGCCGTACTCTTTGGCCTTCTTGCGGACGAACCGAGCCGGCATTCCCGTCCGCTGGGACAGCAGGGTGACCAGAGGGATACCACCGAGTTCAAGACCGGCCAGCACGTCTGCGTCCGCGGGCAGCAACGGACGCATCGCGTCGACGATCCCGGCGAGCAGCGCCGGGTCAGCCTCGAACAGATACTTGTCGAAGTACTCGCCGCTCGTCCGCCCGGAACGCAGCAGAAACAGACCGGTCAGATGCGACACGGCCCGGACGCGGGCGGCAAGCGTGCCGGTGTCAGTCATGTCTGCGGACTCTATAGATCGGGTAGGTGGTTTCGGTCACAACAGCGACCGAAACCACCTACCGCCTCCGCTACCGAGGCCGGAGCGTAGGTAGAAACGGTCACCGCAGCGACCATTACCACCTACAGCGTCCGCTGGCGAGGCGGGCACGACCGTAGCCCACGTGGTGGGCTACCTGGGCCGGCGAGCGTCGGACGGACGCAGACAGGCCCCGAGCATCGCTCAGGGCCTGTGCGGCAGTGTGATCCGGGATATCCGGAAGATGGTGGCAGGTGTTGGGTTCGAACCAACGTAGGCTGAGCCGGCGGTTTTACAGACCGCTCCCTTTGGCCACTCGGGCAACCTGCCGTTGGTGGACAGCATACGGGATGGACCGTCGTGGCCGACAACCGGTCCTACCGACGTGGGCGGCGAGGCACGAACGGGGGTGTGCCGGGTTACGCGGGCACGGGCAGACTCGGGATCAGGGATCGGGCCCTGCCCCCACCCGAGGCGCTGGGCGAGGATGCGAAGATCCTATGCCTACGCGCAGGTAACGGCGACGAGAAGGAGGCACTTCACCGTGGCGGACCCGTCGTTCGACATCGTGAGCAAGGTCGACCGCCAGGAGATCGACAACGCCGTCAACCAGACCGCCAAGGAGGTGGGGACCCGCTTCGACTTCCGCGACGCCGGCGCGTCAGCAGCGTGGTCCGGAGAGTCCATCCTGCTCACCGCGAGCACCGAAGAACGGGTGAAGGCCGTACTGGATGTCCTTCAGGAGAAGTGGGTCAAGCGTGGCATCTCGCTCAAAGCGCTACAGCACGAGGAGCCCACTCAGTCCGGCAAGGAGTACAGGCTGGTGGTGACCGTGCAACAGGGCATCGCCGACGACAAGGCCAAAGCGATCTCGAAAAAGATCCGGACCGACGGCCCGAAAGGTGTGCAGGCCCAGATTCAAGGAGATCAGCTCCGGGTCACCGGCAAGAAACGGGACGACCTCCAGCACATCATCCAGATTCTCAAAGAAGCTGATTTCGGACTACCGCTCCAGTTCGTCAACTACCGCTAGCCGGCCAAAGGGCGTGCGATCATCGCCCTTCTCGCACGCCCGGCGGCCACACACAGCCAACACAGCCAAAGGGCGTGCGATCATCGCCCTTCTCGCACGCCCGGCGGCCACACACAGGTCAGCACGCCAACGGGCGTATGATCATGAAAAGGAAGGTGCGCCCCGCCCGATGGGGGGTTTCGGGCGGGGCGCTGCACGGCGAGGCCTGGGGGGTTTGCCTCGCCGCGGGTCAGGGATTACGGGTTGCCCGGCGTCTTCGGCGATACGAAAGCCACGATCGCTTCGCCAGATGACGCCCGCTCCTTCGACCGGCCGCCAGGCGCCGGCCAGATTGATGATCTTACACGCTCAGGTCTGCTAGCCTTTTCAGAGTACGACTTTCCCCCGGAGATTCAACGGTAGGGGTCCAACCGAGCCATCTCCTCCAGCCGCTCGATCCGACGGTCCATGGGTGGGTGGGTACTGAACAGCTGGACAACCCCACCGCCCCGAAACGGGTTCGCGATCATGAGCGACGATACAGGTCCAAGCTGGGAAGTCTGCGGGAGCGGTCGGGCAGCGGTGCCAGCCTCGAGCTTGCGCAGGGCCGTCGCGAGGCCGAGCGGATCACCGGTCAACGTCGCGCCGGAGGAATCCGCCTGATACTCCCTGGACCTGCTGATGGCGAGCTGAATGATCGTCGCGGCGATCGGTCCCAGCAGGACGAGGATCATGATCTCCAGGATGCCCGGACCGTCGTCGTCCTCACCCCGACCAATGCCGAAAATCGCCGCGAACTGCGCAAGGTAGACGATGACGCTCGCGAGTGCACCGGCGACGGACGCAATAAGGATATCCCGATTGTAGACGTGGCTGAGCTCGTGGCCCAGGACGCCGCGCAGCTCACGATCATCCATGATTTCCAGAATTCCCGACGTACAGCAGACGGCTGCGTTGCGGGGGTTGCGACCGGTGGCGAACGCGTTCGGTGCCCCGGTCGGGCTGACGTAGAGCCGCGGCATCGGCATCCTCGCCCGGGTCGCGAGTTCCTGAACGATTGCGTACATGCGTGGCTGTTCAACCTGGCTCACCGGATACGCCCGCATCGCGCGCAGGGCCAGCTTGTCCGAGAAGAAGTACGAGAACCCGTTCATACCCAGGGCGACAATGAACGCGATTGCCAAACCACGGCTCCCGAACAGGGAACCGACAAAGAGAATCACCGCGGACAGCACGCCCAACAGGGCGACGGTTTTTAGACCATTGTGGTAGCGGTGTGACATGGCGGTCAGGTGTCCTGTCATCTCGAAGGTTGCACCTGTAGTCAACGTCCGGATCAACCAGAACCGTTCCCCGCCACATGCGATCGCGGGATGCACTACCCGGGTCACGCGACGTGAAGAGCCCCGTTCATCCGGAAGCCACGCACAACCGTCACCCTGCGTAGCGATCGCTACACCAACGCACCCGCCATGCCGGTCGCTCTTACAAGACGGTGTGCATGGTCGAGGCAGACAGGACTTCCCGGACGGCCTCGCTGCGCTCACGCTCAGCAAGACCCGCTTGTTCGAGCTGGTTCAGAGTGAGCGATGCCAGCGCTGCATAGACCGACATCGCCGCCGGGTCGACTGCGCCGAGCGCGTCCAGATGTGCGCGTACCGTACCTGCATCCCCGCGCCGAACCGGGCCGGTCAGCGCGGCCGGGCCCCGTTCAATGGCATTGTCCAGCGATTGTCGCAACAGCGGGGCGAGGGCATCGGCACCCTCGTGGACGCCAAGTTCGTCCAAAAGGGCCAGCGTCGCCGTGACCAGCGTCGCCAGATAGTTGGAGCCGAGGACGACGGCGGCATGGTAGGCCGTCCGTACCCGTTCGGGCACGAAAACGACCCGACCGCCGATCTCTGTGACCAGGGTGCATACGACCTGCTCGGCGGCAGGGTCGGCGGTCACTCCGAACGAAGCCCCGGACAGCAGGCCCGCATCCGCGGCGGTGCCACTCAATGTCATGATCGGGTGTACCGCTGCTCGTGACGCTCCGCAGTCACGAGCCGGTTCCAAAATACCCACCCCGTGCCGTCCACTGGCGTGCGCGACGATCTGACCGGCCCGCAGAACCCCGGCATTCACGATGTCCGCCAGGACGCCCGAAATCACATCGTCGGAAACTGTGAGGAAAGTCACATCAGACGCATCGGCCACCTCGGCCGGCGTCCCCGACGAAGCCGCCGGGAAGGTGGCCCGAGCCCGCGCCCGGCCCGCAACGGACCGCGCATGCACCGCCACCACCGGATGGCCGGCACCAGCCAAGGCCGTTCCCAGAGCCGTCCCCGCCCGTCCGACACCGACGATCCCGATCCGAAGTGCCGGCGTCACGATCACAGTCTGCGCCGTGCGCCCTCCCACGAAACCTCTGTCGCCGGCCATCGGGCCATGGTCCCACCATGCCTTCCCCACCCCCAACCTGACCGCCGCCATGATCGGACCTGTCCGTATCGCGTGATCGGACCAGCCCGTGTTGTAGTCGTCACACTCAGATGACTCCGTCGGGACGTTACGCCCCGCCTCAATAGTCCGCCCGGTACGCTCAAGGGGTACCCGAGGAGGTCACACAACGTGTCAGGCCAGGTCAGAGACCGTCAAATCCATCGACTCGACCGGGTCGTCATCCGCTTCGCCGGTGACTCAGGTGACGGGATGCAGCTCACTGGGGAACAGTTCACCAGCGAGACCGCCGCGTTCGGTAATGACTTGTCAACCCTTCCGGACTTTCCGGCGGAGATCCGTGCGCCAGCGGGTACTCCGGCCGGCGTATCCGGATTTCAGCTACACTTCTCAGACCACGACATTCTCACGCCCGGCGATGCCCCGAACATGCTGGTGGCCATGAACCCGGCGGCGTTGAAGTCCAATCTGAAAGACCTGCCCAACGGCGCCGACCTCGTCGTCAACACCGACGCGTTCACCGGATCGAACCTGAAGAAGGCCGGATATTCCTCCGACCCGCTCACCGATGGCACGCTGGACGAGTATCGGGTACACCGGGTACCCCTGTCGTCGATGACCATCGACGCGGTGAACGCCCTGGAAAGCAGCGCGGGGACGGTCAACAAGAAGGAAGCCGAACGGGCGAAGAACATGTTCGCCCTCGGCCTCATGAGCTGGCTCTACCAACGGCCCACCAACGGCGTCGTCGCTTTTCTTGAGAAGAAGTTCGCGAAGCGCCCGGAAATCGCCGCCGCGAATATCGCGGCGCTGCGCGCCGGCTACAACTACGGCGAGACCACCGAGGCTTTCGCCGTCACCTACGAGGTCGCGCCCGCACGCATGAAGCCGGGCAGGTACAGGCGCGTCTCCGGCAACACGGCGCTGTCCTACGGACTGGTCGCGGCCGCCGAGCTCACCGGGTTGCCGCTGTTCCTGGGCTCCTACCCGATCACCCCCGCATCCGACATCCTGCACGAACTGAGCAAACACAAGCGCTTCGGAATACGGACCTTCCAGGCCGAGGATGAGATCGCCGGCGTCGGGGCCGCGCTCGGCGCCGCCTTTGGTGGTTCACTCGGCGTGACCACGACGTCCGGTCCCGGTCTGGCCCTCAAGACCGAGACCATCGGGCTCGCGGTAGCTCTGGAACTCCCGCTCGTCATCGTGGACATCCAGCGAGGCGGGCCGTCCACCGGGTTGCCGACCAAGACCGAACAGGCCGACCTCGGTATGGCCGTGAACGGCCGCAACGGCGAGGCACCGCTGCCGGTCATCGCTCCCCGCTCGCCTTCGGACTGCTTCGACGCCGCGATCGAGGCGGCACGGCTGGCGACGAAGTACCGGACGCCGGTCATCCTGCTCTCCGACGGATACCTCGCCAACGGTTCGGAACCGTGGCTGCTCCCCAGCCGCGCGGACCTCCCCGACCTCGAAGTGTCGTTGGCGACCGAGCCGAACCACACCGGCGACAAGGGTCCGGAGTTCTGGCCATATCTTCGTGACGGCGAGACGCTCGCCCGGCCCTGGGCCGTTCCGGGAACACCCGGGCTGGAGCACCGCATCGGCGGTCTGGAAAAGGCGGACGGTTCGGGCGGCATCTCCTACGAGCCTGCGAATCACGACCGCATGGTCCGGCTGCGCCAGGCGAAGATCGAGGGAATCGCCCGCGACATCGCCCCGCTCGAGGTCGACGACCCGTCCGGCGACGCCCGGGTGCTCGTCCTGGGCTGGGGTTCGACCTACGGACCCATCGCCGCCGGATGCCGGCGTGTCCGGGCAAAGGGGCTGCACGTCGCCCAGGCACACCTGCGTCACCTTTTCCCGTTTCCCGACAACACCGGGGAGGTGCTGCGTGCCTACGACAAGGTCCTCGTCCCGGAGATGAACCTCGGTCAGCTCAGGGCCATGGTCCGGGCGGAGTTCCTGGTCGACGCCATCGGCTACAACCAGGTGCGCGGGCTTCCGTTCAAGGCCGCCGAACTGGCGGGCGTCTTGGAGGACGTGATCAACCAGTGACCGTCACGACGAACCAGGCCGGCATCACCAACCGACTACTCGATCTCATCCCGGTCAGCGACCGCCCGCAGACCCGTAAGGACTTCACCTCCGATCAGGAGGTCCGCTGGTGCCCCGGCTGCGGCGACTACGCCATCCTGGCTACCGTCCAGGGGTTTCTGCCCGAACTCGGGATAGCCCGCGAGAACATCGCCTTCATCTCGGGTATCGGGTGCTCGTCCCGTTTCCCGTACTACCTGCAGACCTACGGGATGCACTCCATCCACGGCCGGGCACCGGCCATCGCAACGGGGCTGGCCGTCTCCCGGCCAGATCTGTCGGTGTGGGTTGTCACCGGTGACGGTGATGCGCTGTCCATCGGCGGCAACCACCTGCTCCATGCACTACGCCGAAACGTGAACATCAAAATCCTGATGTTCAACAACCGGATCTACGGGTTGACCAAGGGCCAGTACTCCCCCACCTCAGAAGTGGGAAAAATCACAAAGTCGACACCGTTCGGGTCGCTGGACCGCCCCTACAAC
This sequence comes from Protofrankia sp. Cas3, assembly GCF_963555955.1. Lineage (NCBI taxonomy): Bacteria > Bacillati > Actinomycetota > Actinomycetes > Frankiales > Frankiaceae > Protofrankia > Protofrankia sp. Cas3. Next base: position 2,196 of record NZ_CAUVXP010000130.1, on the reverse strand, counting down.
CCGATCTCGCTCGTACTCGGGGCCGAAGCGTCCTTTGTCGCCCGCTCGATCGACTCCGAGCGGGCGCACCTGACCGCCGTCCTGCGGGCAGCCGCCGCGCATCCCGGATCTGCGTTCGTCGAGATCTTTCAGAACTGCAACATCTTCAACGACGGGGCCTTCGACGCCCTCAAGGAGCGGTCGTCCAAGGATGACGCGACCCTGCGCCTCGTCCACGGCGAGCCGATGATTTTCGGTACAGACCTCGACAAGGGCATCCGCCGAGGCGCGTCGGGCGAGCTGGAGGTGTGCGCCGCGACCGACGACGGGGTGCTGGTCCACGACGCACAGGCCGTCGAGCCGAGCCAGGCGTTCGCGCTGTCACGACTCACCGGAAGCTCGGCCGGAGTCACCCCGGTCGGGGTCTTCCGGGACGTCGACGCTCCCACCTACGACGAACAGCTCAACAGCCAGATCACCGACGCCCGTGCCCGCCAGGGCGAGGGCGACCTGATGGCCCTGCTGAGCAGCGGCGACACCTGGACGGTTTCCTAGCCGAGCAACGAGTTCCCAGGCGGGCAACGAGTTCCTGGCAGGGGCAACGAGGGCGCGACCATGATTCGCTCGCGCGCACGGGGATCCCTGACAGGCCAGGGCCGTTGATATGGGCAACCACCTGACACCATCCGGCCCGTCGGCATCCGACGGGCCGGATGCGTCTGACCACCCGCAGGCCCGGATCCCCCGCCTCGCCACGGTAGGCGACCGTCGACCTGAGCAGCGCGGCCGGTCCCGGGCTCCGCTGCTTCAGGCGCACATTGCTGTGATCGTGAAGCGTGCTTGCGTTGCGTCCAGATGGCACCTTTGGTGCAAAATTGTCCGACTCTCGCTGTGATGCCTACAACCGGCAGGGTAAGGTCATAGAACAGCTGGCATCCCGAATCCGCCTTTCTGGATCAACCAGGATCAATCTGGATCAGTCAGGCGGGCAGTGGGGTTCGGGGGGCTACCATCAGCTACCGATCCGGAGGAGCAGTGCAGGACGAACCGTCCCGTCGCAGGCAATCCCGAACAACGCGGATGTGTCCCCAGATCGCGCCCGATACAGGATTCGAGGTGGGCCGTGGGTAACCACTCCGCTGGCCGGCATTCACTACAGGCGGTCGGCAATCCACGCCGACCGGATCCCGACCATGGTCACCCGACCACCAGCCCGGCAATCACCAGGTCCGCGGGCGGGACGCAGCGGACACCCAGGCCTGCGGGGGCGATGTTCCTCCCCCGCCAGCAACAGTTCGATTCCGGTGAACTGGACACGGTAACCGGCCCTCTCTCGGTGAGCACCACAGCCCGGGCCGCTCAGAGCACACTGCCTGGTTTCACCACCGTGGCCCCGCACCGGTCCTGGCCGACGGGCAGCACCGAAGAGTGGGGTGCCGTGTCTGCGTCAGACCTACCGGCTTCAGGCAGCCACGGCAGCGCCCAATCGCGTGGCACCCGCTCACGCGGCGCGCACCGGCGGGTCGCCACCAAGCAGGGGCGCTCTCGCCTGGTCGTCGCCGGCACAGCATCGTTGGCCGGCATCTCCGCGATACTGACCGGCCTGGCCCTGCCGGGTGGCACTGACACCCCGGCAGGTGATACCGCCACCACGGGATCCGCACCCAGCATGGGGATCGGTGCAGGGGTCTCGTTCACCGAACCCGTCACCACCCAGGGGTCCAGCGACACCGGTCAGCCGCCGGCACGGCTCGTGCCCCCGGGCACCCGGAGCAGATCGGCCCTTCCCGGACGGACCGCCACGGGCAGCGATCCGGCCGCGGCGCCCAACGATGCCGGCGGACCGCAAGTGGGCATCCCGGCAAGCGGTCCAGTCACCGGCACCGGCACCGGCATTCCAGCCGGCGCGCCCGCGCTCCCGGCAGAGCCCGGCGCCACCGCACCATCCACGGACGGGGCATCCAACGGGCCGGCCGGTACCGAGCAGGTAACAGCAACCGGGAACGATCCGGCCACGCCCGCGCCAAGCCCGGCGACCTCTGCTGCGCTCTCCGCAAACCCGCCGACGAGCACGTCGCCCCCGACCGCCGTGCCGCCAACCGTCGCGCCCCTGCCCGGCACCCCGCCAACCGGCGCGGTCGCGCAGACCGGCGGCGGCGCTGCCGGCACGGCACCAGCACCGGGTACCGGCGTGCCAGCGGGCGGACAGCCGTCCTC